>CAZPIZ010000012.1:0-23039 GCA_964586615.1 uncultured Acidimicrobiaceae bacterium
CGCGGGGCAGCAGAAAGAAGATCGCAGCCAGCAGGCCGGTGAGAACCGCAAGGACTATGACCAACACGTAAAAGGTGCGCCGCTTGAGAAGCTTGATGAGCTCGGCGCGGAATAATCCAATCATTTCTGGCCGATCATTGCTCCTCACCGGTGAGCCGTAGGAACACTTCCTCCAACCGGCCCGACTGCTTGTAGAGCGCCGACGGGTATATCCCGGCATCGGCCAGGATCCGGGAGATGTCACTGCCCAGCTCGACCTGGGCGACTACCCGACCCCCGGCGATCGTGGCGGGGATCCCGGCTGCGACCAGCACCTCGGCTGCTCTCAACGGGTCGTCCACCTCGACCAGATGACCTGCCGTCTGGACTCCAAGAATCTCCCGCAGGCTCGACTGAGTTACCAGACGCCCGTGGTTAATGACGATCACCTCATCGGCCATGGCCTCGATGTCTCCGAGGTTGTGCGAGGAAACCACGATGGTGCGGCCCTCGGCCGCCAACTGCCTGAGGCTTGCTTTGATCTGCGCCTGACCGGCGGGGTCGAGCCCGTCGAGCGGCTCGTCCAGAAAGAGCAGCTCCGGATCCCCCAGCAGAGCCGCAGCCAGAGCCAATCGCTGGCGCATACCTTTCGAGTATCCGTCGATCCGGCGACGGGCATCGGCCGCCAGCCCGGCAAAGGCGAGCAACTCGTCGATCTTTTCGTGGCCGCGACCGAGAGTGTGCGCCGCCACCCGGAGGTTGTCACGACCATTGAGGCCTTTGATCAGCCCGGGCTCCTCAACAATCGCCCCCAAACGGGGAACGATGTTCGGAAGTTCATTGTGAACATCCATGCCGAGGACGTGCATCGACCCCGCGTCCGGCCTGGTGAGGCCGAGCAACGACCGAAATGTGGTGGTCTTACCGGCCCCATTGGGGCCGAGGAAGCCGGTCACCTTGCCAGCCGGGATCGTGAAGGAGAGCCCGTCCAAAGCGACAGTGCTCTTGTAGGTCTTGCGCAGACCTTCGACTACAACGGCGTCCATAGCGAGTGCACCCTAGCTTTGGACGGCTCGACGACGGCCGTATCTACAAGGTCCTCAGCGACCCAAACGCGAACAGGGAATCGGACTCAACCGACCGAAGTCAGGGTGCCTTCCATGCCGGCATCGAAATGCTCCTCGATCGCACAGATGATCTGATACGTCCCGGCCGGCGGTGCCTGAAAGGTCAGGGTCTTGGTCTCCCCCGCTGGCACCTCTTCCTCTACGTTGACGAAGTCGGCCAGAAGCTCCTCCTCGGTCTCCGGCAGGTCGTCTTCACTGGTGATGGTTACCCCCTCTTGCAGGAGCACCCACTCATGAGTGACGGTTCCATCGTTGGTTATGGCGATCGAGATCTGTTCACCGGCTGGAACCGTCCAGGTGTTCGGTGTGAACTGGAATTCTTTCACCGTCGCCGTCAATTCGGTTGACGATTCATTCCCACCGCCGCTACAGGCGACGGTGGTCAACGCGACAACCGCCAGCACCACTAGCGCGGTCATGGTCCTTGGCCTCATCTTGATCCTCCTAGTCGTAGCCAACCTAGGACACTAGTCCTCCGGGTCGATGCCGGTAGCGGGTCTGTTTTGAGCAGTTGAAAACTCGGCGGCGGCTGATTCCAAACTGACCCATTACCGACTTCTACGCCGCCCACGGCAGCCAATGGAGATCCACCCCGCCTTCCGAAAAGCTGACGGTGACGAGATCAACTCGCGAGGCACCCACCCTTCCCGCCAGATATCGAACCTGTCGAGACTTGCCCTCGCCAAAGGCGGTCAGCGGATCGATCGGTTCTCTTCCCTGGCGCACCGAGCGAACCTCTACGACCGAACGGGTGCCGCCGATGACAGCAAGGATGTCGATCTCGCCTTTCCCGACTTTCAGATTTCGGCCGAGAACCAAGGCCCGATGCCTGACCAGAAGACCAACCGCAAGTTCCTCGGCGACCCGCCCCACTTCAGCTGTCGAGAGCGTCATACAGCTAAACCAACGAGACTGGCGGATTCCCAGGGCTTCTTTGTTTCCGTCGTCCGTCTTCCGCCTTTCGACCCTCTTGTTTTACTGAGTGAGACTGACGGAATCTATCGAGCCGAGTCTCGACAACGGCCAGATTCGCACCACCGCCTCGCCGAGAAGGTCTCCGTTGGGGACCGCCCCGAACTTCCGGCTGTCGTAGCTGACCGCACGGTTGTCACCCATCACAAAAACGCTCTCCGGGGGCACCACCACGGCGCTGAAGTCGGGCATCAGCCCTTGCGACAACAAATAGGGCTCGTCGACCTGCAACCCGTTGACATATAGATAGCCACCTTTGACCTCAACCGTGTCGCCGCCAACCGCCACAATCCGCTTGATCAGATCGTCGGCCGACGCTGTCCGAATCCCCACCGCCTCCAGAACATGGCGAATCACCGAATCGAAAACCGACTCATTGTCGATCTCATCGTTGAAAGGTGAGATGAAAACCACAATGTCGCCTCGCTGGGGTTCGGCGAACTGGTAGTTGAGCTTCGAGATCATCACCCGATCGTTGACCTCGATCGTCGGAAGCATCGATTCGCTGGGAACGTAGAACGGCTGCACCAGGAACGTCTTGATGACCACGGCCACCGCCAGTGCCACCAGCAGCAAAACGGGCAGCTCTACCCAAAGAGGCCGTTCGACCTTGGCATGCCGGCCCCGAGGGCGTCTACCAGTCTGGGGCTCGGGCGGGGCTTCGGTGCTCAGTCGCGCTTCTCCTTGATGCGGGCGGCTTTGCCGACCCGATCACGAAGGTAGTAGAGCTTTGAGCGACGCACGTCTCCGCGGCGGGTGACTTCCACCTTCTGGATTATGGGTGCGTTAACGGGAAATACACGCTCAACCCCGACGCCGAAGCTCACCTTGCGGACCGTGAAGCTGGCATCTAAGCCGCTTCCATTGCGGGCGATTACGACGCCTTCGAACACCTGGGTACGTTCACGGTTGCCCTCAACCACCCGGACGTGCACCTTGACGGTGTCACCGGAACGGAACGCGGGCAGATCCTCACGCGCGTAAGCGCCTTTAAGCATGTCGAGCTTGTTCATCGAAGGGCTCCTTGGGGAACTCCGGGAAACCTGGACTCGCTTCCACGGTCAAGGCGGGCCGGAAGACGGACCAATGTTATCAGGACTGAGACTCCGGCTCGCAACCTGGGGGTGCCGTAGACTCGCCTGCTGGATTACCCAAGGGCATCCGAAGGTAGGAGGTCGACGGTTGTATTCCAGCGAAGGAGGGATGGCACCCGGTCTTCACAGCATTCTTTGGTGTCCCCGCGTCGGCCCAGACGTTCTATGTCGCCTCAGCGTCGTATTCGACCCGGTGCCGCCAAAGAAGCTACAAACCGACTCCCAGCCGCCAACTGGGGTGCCGTCAGAGCAGGTCGGGGCGCCGGTCCCTGGTCCGCTGGCGCCGCTGATCGGCCCGCCACGCCTCGATCTTCTGGTGATCCCCTGACAGCAGCACCGTCGGGACCTCCCAAGTCTCAGCACCCGCATCGAAGGCGGCGGGCCTGGTGTACTGCGGTTCTTCCAGGAGGCCATCCCTGAACGACTCGTGTCGAACCGACTCGGGGTTGCCCACCACCCCCGGCAAGAGACGGGCGATTCCCTCGATGAGAGCTGCCGCCGCCACCTCTCCCCCGGCCAGGACGAAATCGCCCAGGGAGATCTCTTCGTCGATCAGATGCTCGACGACCCGCTCGTCGACCCCTTCGTACCTCCCGCAGACGAGGGTGATGTCCCCACGGCCCGCCAAACGGTCAAGGGTCGCCTGGTCGAGCTTGCTTCCGGACGGTGTCAGCAACACCCGATGCGAACCCGACAGCTGGGCAAGGGCGTCAAAGAGTGGCCCGACCATCAGCACCATGCCAGGACCACCGCCGAAGGGCGCGTCGTCCACCTGGCGATGGACGCCCTTCCCAAATGTGCGGAGGTCGATCAACTCGACCTCCAGCTCACCTGACGAGATGGCCCGTTCGACGATCGACGTGTGCAGGGGACCTTCGAAGAACCCCGGGAACAGGGTCACAACCCGGATTCGTGTCAAGGCCCCACCGGGTCTTTGGGAAGGCCCAGGATCCGTTCGGCGATGATGTTCCGCTGGATCTGGTCGGTGCCGCCGCCTACTCGCAGGCCCGGTGTCCCGAGGAAGGCGTCTTGCCACTCCCCACCCACCGGAGCGTCGGCTGCGGCGAGCATGCCATCGGCTCCCAGGAGATCGACCGCCTGGTTGTAGAGGTCGGTGAGCAGCAGGGTCCCGACCAGCTTGCCCAATGACCCTTCCGGACCGGGAATGCGGCCCTGGGCGATGGCGGTGAGGAGTCTCAGGTTCGTGAAGCCAAGGACCCGTCCGCCGATCCACGTCCGCATCCAGCGATCACGCAAGATCGGATCGCCATTGCCTCTTTCGGCCAACAACTCCTCCATTGCGGCCCCAACCGATCCCGCCATGGAAAAAAGAGAGGTTCTCTCGAACATGAACGTCGTGATAACCACCCGCCAGCCGTCCCCGACATTCGCAACCCTTCGCTCGTCAGGAACCCGAACCTCGTCGAGGAACACCTCGTTGAAGTTGGCCGACCCGGTCATCTGGCGCAAGGGTCGGGCGGTGACACCGGGCCCTTTCATGTCCAGGATGAAGGCGGTGAGCCCCTTGTGCCGGGGAACGTTCGGATCGGTTCGGGCGATGCAGAGGCCCCAGTCGGACCGATGGGCAAAGGTGGTCCACGCCTTCTGGCCCGATATCACCCACTCGTCGCCATCGCGGACCGCTCTCGTATCGAGTCCGGCCAGATCGGATCCGGCGCCAGGCTCCGAGAACAGCTGGCACCAGACCTCCTGGCCCGAGAGGAGTGATGGGAGATACCTCGATTTCTGCTCGTCACTCCCCAGGAAGAGAATGGCGGGCCCGCACCAGCCGATCCCGACGGCGAGAGCGTCGTGTGGGACATCGAAGGCGCCCTCTTCCTGGGCAAAGATGACCTGCTCGACCGGAGTGCCACCCCGGCCCCCGTACATGGTCGGCCAGGCCACTCCCGCCCATCCTGTGTCGAACTTGGCACGTTGCCAGGCTCGCGCCTCGGCCAGCTTGGCCTCTTCGATCTCCGGGGCCCATTCGGCAACGATGGCCGAAGGCGCAATCAGGGGGCTGGCGGGCCGGACTGCGTTGGCCTCGAGCCAGGTCCGGGCCTCCTGCCGGAAACGTGCCTCTTCGGGTGAGTCGTACGGCTGCACTCCCTCATTGTGGCAAACGCATTGTGGTCTGGGCTCATTGTGTCTGGGAAACGAGGACTCGATTCACCAAACCGGATTTATCTGGGGACGCGGCGGACCACGACGTCGCCTGACACTGTCTTGGCTCGGAGCTTGAGGTTTCGTTCGGTCTGGCCGCGTGGTGGCCGTCGGGGGGGAAGAGTGACATCGCCCGATAGAGAGTCGATCTCAGCTTCCACCCTGGTTCCCTCGGGCAAACCCAGGTCGACGTCGCCTGACATCGAGCTCGCCTCGATACTGGCGCCCGAGCAACAACCAATGCGGATATCGCCCGAGGCGGTTTTGGCCTCCACTCTCCCATCGGCCTTCTCGACAGTGATATCGCCCGAGGCGGTGGAAACGCCAAGATCCCCGAAAACCCGTTGGATGCGCACGTCCCCGGATGCTGCGCTGATCTCACAACGGCCAGCGCACGAATCGACCTTGACGTCGCCGGAGGCGCTCTTGACCTCGATCATGCTCACCTGACCAAAATCAAGGTCGCCCGAAGCAGTTCGGGTCACAACTCTGCCGAGATCGACTCGGGACACGATGTCGAGTGATGCCACGGCCGCCTCCAGGCTTGTACCCGACGGGATGGCGGCCCGGATATTGACGGTCCGCCCACCGAACAATCGCCGCTCCTCGCGTATGGAAACGGTGTCCCCGATCTGCTCGACCACCACGAAATCGGCACCGCTGCCAGTGACGTCGATGCTCACCTCTCCATCGGCGGCGGGGGCCAGATCGAGACGGCCGGCGGCGACTTGGACATCGAGGGAAGGTTGGCTCCCCACATTGAAGGCGTATTGGCTCATAGGTCGAAGGTCTCCGAGACCCGGCGTCTGCCGGCGCGGTTGTTATGGGCCCGGCCGGCCAGAGTCTTCACCACCCAGGCGTTGACGGAATCCCCGGAGTCAGAAGCGGCGCGTTCGACGATGTCCTTGATCGACGGCGGAAGCCGCAGGGTGATGCGGGCGTCGAAGTCCTCTTCCGGGCTGTGCACGGTGGTCTCCTCGGCCGTAATCCGAAGGGTGGGCTCGCCTTCGGCAATCGTCAGGTCAACCCGGTGTCCGGGGAGTTGAGCGCGAACTTCTTCGGCGGCCTGGTTGGCCAGTTCGAACGCTGCTTCCTTGAGGGCAGGCCGCAGTGCCGCCAACATGGCCCGACCGACCGCCTCGACGCCGGGGTCCGACGAGCCCACCAGGGCCAGTTGCGCCTCAACCGAGGCTTCCAGAGTGTGGAGTACTGCCGAAGTCTGCATGGTCTCTCAGCCCCGCAGCCCGGTGCGGCTCGAATGCCGGGGGTCAAAATATCTAGGACTGGTCGGGTTTCTTTGTTCACCGTGCCGGATCTGGGGGAACCGCTGGTCCCTGATCGCTTCCATCGTTCTGAGGCTTCCACCGATCATTTCCTGCTCCTTTTCACAACCGTGTGACCGTTCAAATCGTCTTGACAGCAGTATGATGTCATAACGCTGCCAGTTTGTCAAGGCCTTGCTGTCATACGCTTGCTCGCAGGTTGTCGCTAGATCAGCTTTCTCTCGATGGCCCATCGGGTCAGTTCGTTCCGGTTCGACAATTGGAGCTTGCGGAGCACTGCCGACACGTGGGTTTCGACCGTCTTGATGGAGATGCCCAGCTCCTCCCCAACTTCCCGGTAGGTGTATCCGCGGGCGATGAGTTGGAGTACCTCGCGTTCGCGGTCGGTCAGCAGGTCGAGCTCGGGGTCGACCAGACCGACAGGGATCGAGGAGAAGGCTTCCAGCACGAAGCCCGCCAACCTCGGACTGAAGACAACATCTCCCTCCGCGACCCTGCGTATGGCCTCGCCCAACTCATGAGGTGCGATGGTCTTGGTCACATAACCCCTCGCCCCCGCTCGAACCACCGCCACCACGTCCTCGGCCGCGTCCGAAGCGGACAATGCCAGGAACCTGACCTCCGGATGGGTCTTCCTCACGCCCTCGATCACGTAGCGACCACCACCACCGGGCAGATGTACGTCGAGCAGCACGACGTCTGGCAGCCTTTCCTTGATCAACTCGACCGCCGGACCCACTTCGGACGCCTCGCCGATGATCTCGATGTCGGCGGAGAGGCCATGACGGATCCCCACCCGGAACAGATCGTGATCATCGACCACGAAGACTCTCACCGTTTCACTCAATTGGGTACCTCCAGACGGATCTCGGTCCCCTGCCCGGGATTTGAGCGGATCTCGGACGTTCCTCCCACCTGAGCCACTCGCCGAGCAACGGAATCGGTCAATCCTCGCCGATCGGGCGGAACGGCTTCCGGGTCGAATCCACTTCCCCGATCCCGGACGAAAAGCCGGAGCAGCCTCGCACCGGCCTCGACGTAGACCGAGATGGTCTCATCACCAGAATGTTTGGCGGCGTTGATCATCGCCTCGCGAGCAGCGCCAACCAGGGCCTCGGCGGCCGGGTGCAGTGACGCCTCACCAACGGCCACCACCTCGACGTTGACCCGATACAGCTCTTCGATCTCGGACGCCGCCTGCCGGACGGCATCGGCCAGACCGGCCGACCCGATCGCGACGGTCCCGAAGAGCCAATCTCGAAGTTCTCGCTCCTGGCGGCGAGCTAGCCCGACCACCCGCCCCGGGTCCGAGGATTCTCTCTGGATGAGAGCCAATGTCTGCAAGACGGAGTCGTGGAGGTGAGCGGCGACGCGGCTCTTTTCCTCGGCTCTTGCCTCGGCGTCTTCGGCCACTCGACGGGCTGCGTCGGTCTGATAGATCACGTGTACCGCCCAGCCGACGATTCCGGCCAGCATCAGGTAGGTCACCAGCTGGGACAACCGAGAAAGCACGTCACCGAGGTCGGCGACCTCGAAACGGGCAAGGGTCACAACCGAGAGGACCCCGGCCACGCTCCAACCCCAGCGTCGGCCACGGACCGCGGCGGTCGCCACCGCAATCCCGGGAAAGCCGCCATAGAAGAGGTCCGAACTACCGGCGGCATCAGGCGCCAGGAGCGCAAACGAGGCCAGCAGGGTGTCACCGGCCGTGATCCAGGTGGTATCGGAGTCCCGTCCCCGCAGCTGGTCGAGACCCGTCGCCAGTCCCCAAATCACCGTGGCCACGGCGAGTACCCAACCAAATCCCGGACGGGTCAGTGCATCGCGGCCAAGCGCCACCAGCACGAGGACCAGCATCCAGGCCAGCCCTACCAGGCGGGCGCCTCCAGCGATGCGTCGGAGGGTGAGGCGAATGTCCTGGTTGGGCACCGGGGGATCCAAGGCGTCAGATTCGTTCAACGATCATCGCCATTCCCTGACCACCGCCCACGCACATCGTTTCGAGGCCGAGACTCCTGTCGAGAGTCTCGAGATCGTTGAGCAGGGTCGTCATGAGTCGGGCTCCGGTCATTCCGAATGGATGACCAAGGGCGATCGCACCACCGTGCGGGTTCAGTTTCTCCATGTCGATTCCGAGTACGTCAACGACCGCCAGCACCTGGGCCGCGAATGCTTCGTTCAACTCGATGACATCGATATCGGAGAGTGACATCCCGGCCTGGTTGAGGACCTTTCGCACCGCATCGATCGGGCCAACCCCCATTATCTCGGGTGCCAGGCCGGAAACTGCCGAAGCGACAATCCTTGCCCGCGGGGTGAGCCCGAGCGAGCGAGCCCTGGCCTCGTCCATGACCAGGACCGCGGCGGCACCGTCGTTGAGTGGACAGGAGTTGCCCGCCGTGACAGTGCCACCCGGTTTGAACACCGGGTCGAGCGAAGCGAGCTTTTCGATGGAGGTGTTCGGTCTCGGGCCATCATCGACGCCGACCGATCGGCCATCGGGCAACAAGACCGGGGTGATCTCCCTTTCGAAGAAGCCATTCTTCTGCGCCTCTACGGCCAGATCCTGTGATCTCTTGGCGAACTCGTCCATCCGCTCACGGGAAATCCCGTACCGCTCGGCGACGTTCTCGGCAGTCATCCCCATCGGGATGTAGACCTGGTTGATGAAATCGGGCCGGGTCTCATCGGCAAAACGGGGGTTGATGTCGGCAGAGTCAAACCCCTTACCGAAGGTGCGTGAAACCGATTCGACTCCGGCCGCGATATAGGTGTCGCCCTCGCCGGCATTGATGGCGTGAAACGCCATTCGGATCGTTTGCAATGAGGAAGCGCAGAAACGATTGACCGTCGTGCCGGGGACCGTGTCGGGCAGACCTCCCAGCAGCGCCGCAATCCGTCCCACATTGAAACCCTGCTCGTGATGGGTGAGACCGCAACCCATCATCACGTCGTCGACAGAGCCTGGCTCCAGCCCCGGAACCTTCTCCATCAGCGCCCCGATTGCGAGCCCGGCCAGGTCATCAGCCCGAATATCCGCCAGTGAACCCTTGTACGCCCGGCCGATCGGGGTGCGGGCCGTGGCAACGATCACAGGTGAGGGCATGAATGTCTCCTCGGTATCGGAACCCGGCCACGGTACCGTGCGTCTCAAGATCGCAATGAAGATTCGCTCTCTGCCTTTTGTCGCCGCAGTTGTGGTTCTCGCGGCCTGCTCTGGGGGCCCGACCGGTCCGAATTTCACCACGACCACCGAAACCACCGGCTCCATCACCACCACGCTGGGCCCGACCGTCACCACGGGTCCGGACGAAAGCTCTGGCTGCCCGGGCGACGGTCTACCGGTCGAGGCTGGTGAGTTGCTCAACGCGGCCGAGGCTTCGAGCGATGCCGAGCAAATCTCGGCGATCGGATGGGTTGGTCAGGAAGGCTGTGAAATATTCACGATCGACTTCGCCACCGATCAGGGCGCCCCAGCCACCACCCCGCCCTCGGTTGACGCCGAGTTCCTTCGGGAGGTCGGGATAGTGAGGGTGGCGCTCGATGTGGAGATGACCTCGATCACGGATCAGCTCGCCGAGACCGCGTTGGTTCGCCAGGTCTTCGTCGCTCGCCGCGACGACCGGACCCTGTTCGTCGACCTCCACCTGTCTGCCCCGGCTCTTGCCACCGTCACGACCAACTCCTCACCGGCCCAGGTTTTCATCACGCTCGAGCCGGGTGGCTCCGACTATGCCGGTAGCCCGACGATCGGCGCCAATGTCGTCGTAGTGACGCCGGTTGAAGGACCCGTCGACACCACCGTGGCCGTGAACGGGTACTCCCGCAACTTCGAGGCAAACACTATCGGGCGCATCAGCCAGGGATCCAATGTCCTGGCCGAAGCATTTACTACGGCGGCCGACTGGACCGAGACCTGGGGAGAATTCAGCCTCACCCTGGAAGTGCCCGGCTCTGGTCCGGCCGACCTCTTCGTCGGTGAGCAATCCGCCGAGGACGGCTCCGATCGCGGGGTCGTGATTCCGATCGATCTTCCCTAGGGGTTCAGCAGCCTATGGGTTTAGCAGGCCCTCGATCGGGTCAACGACCAGGTACCCGCCTCCCAGGTTGACCTCGGGGACGAGCGCGGTCACCAGCGGGACCACGAATTCTCCGTCGCCGGTGGCAATAGTCAGGCGATGTTGGGGAGAATCGGCATCTACGGCGGTAATCGACCCAATCCTATTCCCGGAGAGATCCCGTACCTCGAGCCCGACCAGGTCCTCTGGCCAGAACTCGTCGGTCTGGAGACTTCGGCGTTCGGAAGAGTCGATGGTCAGCGTCAGATCGCGCAGTTCCTCAGCGGCGTTGCGATCGGTCACTTCGACAAATGACACGAGCACAATCGAGTGGGAGCTTCGGGCCTTGCGGATGGTCAGAACCTGGCCCGAATCCACCTGCATCGAAGCGCCTGCATCGAAGCGATCCGGATTGTCGGTCTCTGGGTGAACGACAACGGTCCCGTCGAGGCCGTGCGGTTTTCCGACCGTTCCGACGATTACTCTCTTGGGAACCCTCTCGGCGTCTACCAAGGTTGCCGCCAGCAGTCCTCAGTCGGCGAAATCGACAGAAGCGGAGACACCCTCTTCATCCGCTGCTGCCTGCGCCAGGGTGCGAATGGCCCGCGCCGTTCGACCCCGACGCCCGATCACGCGACCCATGTCTCCGGGACCGGTGCGAACTTCGGCCAGAACCTCATCCGGGCCCTGTTCGATGATCGCAACCTCGACCTGGGAGGGGTCATCGACGATCTGTCCAACGACGTAGGTCAGAACCTTCTTGAGAATCTCGCCTTTGGCCACTGTCACTCCCCGTCGCTTGCGGCGCCTCGAGCGCCGACCGTGTGGACCTGTCCGGTGGCAACCTTGTAGCGCGACCAGGCTCCGGAGATTTCGAGCAGCTTACGGACTGTGTCCGTCGGCTGAGCGCCCTTTTGCAGCCAATCGACCGCCTTCTCGTTGTCGATTTCGATCAACGATGGCTCCTGGCGGGGGTCGTACCGACCGATCTGGTCGAGATAACGGCCATCGCGGGGCGAACGGCCATCTATCACGATCACCCGATAGGACGGCTGCTTCTTCTTCCCGGTTCTGATCAGTCGCATCTTGACGGCCATCGAATCACCTTCTGCCCTTGCTCTTCTTCTTTCGGTTGACGCTCCTGGGACCGGTGGACCGCGGGCCGCGGTTTCCCATCCCTGCACCTAGAGCGCCCGCCGGCATGCCAGGCAAACCCCGACCGCCGGCCAGCATCTTCATCATCTTTTGTGCATCGGCGAATTGTGACAGCAGACGGTTGACGTCGGTCGGGGTGGTACCCGATCCGGTCGCGATCCTCCGCTTGCGGCTTCCACCGATGATCTTGGAGTTCCGGCGCTCGTCGGCGGTCATCGAACGGATAATCGCCTCCACCCTGGCAAGGTCGCGATCTTCGACGTTGACCTGTTTGAGCAGGGAACCGGAGCCAGGAAGCATAGCAAGTACGTCCTTTAGAGGCCCCATCCGCTTGAGGGCTTGGAACTGCTCTAGGAAGTCCTCCAGGGTGAACTGGCCCTTTTGCATCTTGGCGGCGGTCTTCTCGGCCTCGGCCTGGTCGAAAGTCTGTTCGGCCTTCTCGATCAGGCTCATGACGTCGCCCATGCCGAGAATTCGAGATGCCATCCGGTCGGGATGGAACGGCTCGAGCCCTTCGAGGGTCTCACCGACCCCGGCAAATTTGATCGGGACCCCGGTTACCTCCCGAACCGAGATGGCGGCACCACCCCGGGCGTCACCGTCGAGCTTGGTGAGGATGACACCGGTCAGTTCGACCTGATCTTTGAATCCCTGGGCAACGTTTACCGCCTCCTGCCCGGTCATGGCGTCGACCACCAACAGGATCTCGTGGGGGGAGGCTTCGCGGGCGATCTCGCCCAATTCCTTCATCAGTTCGCGGTCGATCTGCAACCGACCGGCGGTGTCGATGATGACTGCGTCGTGGCTGAGCCGTACAGCCTCTTTCATCGCGGCCTTTACCAGCCGGGGGGGCCGGGTGGTTTTGTCCGTGAAAACCGGGACCCCGATCCGCTCACCGAGCGTCTGGAGCTGTTCGACCGCCGCCGGCCGCTGGAGATCGGCGGCGACCAGCATCGGGCGGCGACCGTTCTTCTTCAGGTGGAGGGCGAGTTTCCCGGCGGTGGTGGTCTTGCCGGAGCCCTGGAGGCCAACCATCAGGATCGTGAGCGGCGGGGACGCCTGTCTTAGGGGAGCGTTGGCCTTGCCAAGAGTGACGACCAGCTCTTCATGGACGATCTTGATGACCTGCTGTCCGGGAGTGAGGCTCTGATGTACTTCCTCCCCCACCGCCCGATCACGAACCCGGTCCAGGAATCGGCGGACCACCGCGACGTTGACGTCAGCGTCCAGCAGCGCCAGACGAACCTCGCGGAGGGCAGCATCGACATCGGCCTCGCTCAGGCGGCCCTTTCCCCGAAGTCGATTGAAGATGCCTTCGAAGCGTTCGGAGATGGAGTCGAACATTGATCAGGCGACAGGCCGAAGACAGAAGACGGAGGACCGAAGACGGAAGAGGGAAGAGGGAAGGCGGAAGACGGGAAAGGGCACGAAAGGTAAGAGTAACCGGGCCTGGCGCCTTGCCTTACGGAACGCGGGCGAAGGCCCTTGCTTTCAACTCGTCAAGACGGGCAAGGTGGGCGGGCGTGTATGGCGCTCTCCGTCCACCGCGCCGCCAACATAGGTTGCTTCGATCAACCACACTGGTTCGAGGGTCGGGACGCTTGCGGTCGATTCAGTCATTCGCAGGGTAGAGCCGGGTGTCACCCCGGTAGCCTTCGGTGATGGAAGCGCCGATCCCCGCCGATCTTGATCGTGACGAAGCTCTGCGGGCCGATATCCGCCGGCTCGGATCCCAGCTTGGTAAAGCGCTCAGCCGCCAGCACGGCGACAAGCTGCTGAACCTGGTCGAAGAGGTCCGGGCCCACACCAAGGCGGCGCGGATGGCGGGCGACACCGAGGCCGACGATCGTCTCGCCGCCCTCCTGGAGAGGCTTGACCTGTCAACGACCATCGAGCTGGTGCGTGCCTTCTCCGCCTACTTCTACCTGGCCAATGTCGCCGAACAGACCCACCGGGTGGGGGAGCTGGCTGGCACCGAAGGTGAGCGCTATCTCGACGACACGGTCGACCGGATTCTCGAGGCCGACCTCGATCCACAGGTTGTTGCAAATGTGCTTTCCCGTCTCGAGGTTCGGCCCGTTTTCACCGCTCATCCGACCGAGGCAGCTCGTCGCACCATCCTGACCAAGCTCCGCCTGCTCGCCGACCTCCTGGCGGAACGGCTGGAGCCGACCACCACGATGAGAGAGAAGGATCGAATCGATCGCAGAATCGAGGAACTCATAGATCAGATCTGGCAGACCGACGAACTCCGAGCCGAGCGTCCCCAGCCTCTCGATGAGGCCAAGTCGGTGATCTTCTATTTCGACCAACTCTTCACTCACGTCCTCCCCGACCTCACCGAGGAAATGGCCCTCTCCCTCTCCCGTCTGGGATACGACGGGGCACCGCCAATCCGGTTCGGGAGCTGGGTCGGTGGCGACCGCGACGGTAACCCTGCGGTGACACCTGAGGTGACGATGGAAGTCCTCGAGCTACAGCACGACCACGGTCTGCGCAACCTGATCACCGCGGTGGAAGAGGTCGCCGAGGAGTTGTCCGTCTCCTCTCGGATCCGTCCGATCTCGGTCGACCTGATGACCGCGTTGGAAGAGGATCGCGAGGCTTTGCCGGCGGTGTGGCAGCGGTTCCGTGGCATCAACGCCAACGAGCCCTACCGGCTCAAGTGCGCATATATCCATCAGCGTCTCCACAACACAAGAGCCCGCATATTGGAGGGCGCCCGTCACGAGCCCGGCTGGGATTACGAGGGGCCGGCCGAGCTCACCGCCGAGCTGTGTCTCATGTCGGATTCGCTGGAAAAGCACGCCGGCGATCTACTCGCCACTGGCGCCCTGGCCCGGCTCGCCCGGAGGGTGGCCACCTTCGGCTTCCACCTCGCAACGCTCGACATCCGCGAGCACGCCGGCCGCCTCCACCTGACGGTTGGAGAGCTGTTCAAGCGAATCGGCGTCGACTACGACAGTCAGGATCGGGACGGACGCGAGACCCTGCTGGCGGCGGAGCTGATGAGCCGCCGTCCCCTCGCCTCCCCCACCACCCGGCTCGAGGGCGATGCGGCCACCACCCTCAGGACGTTTCACACGATCGGGTCGGCGCTCGACCGATTCGGGCCCGTTATCGAGTCATACGTCATCAGCATGGCCCAGGGAGTCGACGACGTGCTTGCCGCCGCGGTGCTGGCTCGTGAAGCCGGTCTGGTCGATCTTCACCAGGGCATTGCTCGCATCGGGATAGTCCCCCTGCTCGAGACAATCGAGGAGCTCCAGCATGCCGGTGATCTCCTCGACGGTCTCTTCCGGGTCAGCTCCTACCGGGACCTGGTGCGACACCGGGGCGATATCCAGGAGGTGATGCTCGGATACTCCGACTCCAACAAGGAGGGGGGCATCACCACATCGCAATGGGAGATCTACAAAGCCCAGCGGCTTCTCCGCGCCGCCGCTCAGGAGTACGGGGTGACGCTCCGTCTCTTCCACGGCCGGGGCGGAACCATCGGCAGAGGTGGCGGGCCATCGCATGCCGCCATCCTCGCCCAGCCCTACGGCACCATCGACGGCTCGATCAAGGTCACGGAGCAGGGCGAAGTGATATCGGACAAGTACGGTCTCCCCCGCCTGGCCGCCCGCAACCTCGAGCTGGCCCTGTCGTCGGTGCTGGAGGCCTCTCTCTTGCACCGGGTTTCGCGTCAACCACAGGAGGTGCTCGACCGGTGGACGGAAGGCATGGACGCGTTTGCGGCCGTGGCTTTCCGGACCTACCGGGATCTGGTCGAGCACCCGGATCTGGTTTTCTACTTTCTCGCCTCCACTCCGGTCGAAGAGCTGGGTGCGATGAACATCGGTTCCCGGCCATCACGCCGGCCTGGTGGAGGCGGCGGGTTGGAGGACCTGAGGGCGATCCCCTGGGTTTTCGGATGGACCCAGTCCCGCCAGATCATTCCCGGGTGGTACGGAGTTGGCTCGGGACTGGAGGCTCTCCGCAAGAGCGAGCACGCCGGCACTCTTGAAGACATGGCCTCACGATTTCTCTTCCTTCAGACCTTCCTGTCCAACGTTGAGATGACCCTGGCCAAAACCGACCTGTCCATCGCCAAGAGATACGTCGATCGATTGGTGGCATCCGAGCATCGACATTTGTTCAAGGTGATCGAGGACGAGTACCAGCGCACCGTCAACGAGGTCTCCCGATTGACCGGACGGGCGGTCCTTGGCTCCAACCCGGTCCTGGCAAGAACCCTCGAGGTCCGCAATATCTACCTCGACCCCATCAACTACATGCAGGTGTCGCTGCTCGAGCGCAGCCGCCGGCACGGGAGCGAAGATCCCCAACTCCAGCGTGCCCTTTTGCTGACGGTCAACGGCATCGCCGCCGGCATGCGCAACACCGGCTGAAGAAACGGAAACCTAAGGTTATAGGCCGCGGTTTCGACGGCTTATTGCCTTCAGATTCCGAAGCTGCCTAGGACTCGAGAGGGGCCGCTTCCACCAGGGTGTCGAAGAAGGCGACTCCGCCGCCCCAGTCAGTGAGGGTGTCGTTGGTGAGCACGTTGGCGTTGGCTTCTTTGCCCCACCAACCCCACGGAATCGCGGCCACGCCGGGACGGAGGCGCTGGCTCAGCTTGGCCGGAAGATGCAACTCTCCCCGGTCGTTCCAGATCCTCACCAGTTCACCCTCGGCAATACCGCGCTGGAGGGCGTCCTGAGGGTCCATCTCAAAGTAGGGACCGGCTTCCCGGTCTCCGTGATGCTTCGAGTAGGAAGTGTTGAGAAACCGGGTGTGGTTCTTGGGTGTAAGCAAGACGAGCGGATATCTCTCGTGGAGGTCGCTTCCCGGGCCCTCGGCCGCCGGTCGATAACCGGGCAGCGGATCGTGACCAGCATCGGCCAGCACCTGCGAAAAGAGCAACGCCTTTCCGTCGGCTGTCTCAAACCCGCCCGATTCATATGGCAAGAGCTCTTCGGGAAGATCGAGCCGCATAAACCCCTGCTTCCGCAGCAGGTCGACATCGACCGAAGGCAACGCCGCCCGGATCAACGCCTCGTCATCGAGGTCGAACTCGGGATCATCGAGTCCCATGGCCCGCGCCAGCCTTCGCCACAACTCGGTGTTGGGAACCGACTCGCCCAGGGGAGCAATGGCCGGCTCGTTCCACCCCAGATAGAGGTGACCCCAGGAGGGGATCATGTCTAGCTGCTCGATCTCGGTAGTGGCGGGGAACACCACGTCCGCGTAGAGAGCGGTGTCGGTAAGGAACTGCTCGCTGACCACCGTGAAGAGGTCCTCCCGCTCGAGGCCCCGGCGAATGGCGGCGGCATTCGGAACCGAAACCACCGGATTGCCGTTCCACACAAAGAGAGCACGAATGCCCAACTCCTCATCGGTGAGAGCCCGGCCGAGGTGGTTCATGCTCACTTCACGAGTTTCGGACGGCACGGCAAAGACGGAGTCGTCAATAACGTTCTCCGACCACACCCCGACCGAGCGGGAAAGACCGCCACCGCGTTCCTTCCAGGCCCCAGTCAAGACCGGTAGGCATCCGAGGGTACGGAAAAACATCGCACCGTGCTCATGGTGCTCGGCCCCGATGAGAGTTCGGATGAAGGCGGGCCGGGTGGTTCCGTAGGCCCGGGCAAATGCCTCGATCTCGTCGATACCGATCCCACAAACCTCGCTGGCCCGGACCGGATCCCATTCGATCACCCTGGCTTTGAGTTGATCGAAGCCACTGGCGTGCCGGTCGATGTAATCGTGGTCGATCAGGTCGTCTCGAATGAGCACGTGCATCACCGCCAGCATCAAGGCCACATCGGTGCCGGGGAGCGGCTGTATGAACCAGTCGGCCGATGCGGCGGTCATGGTCCGGATAGGGTCGATAACAACGACCTGAGCTCCCTTGGCCCGGGCTTCTTCGATGAATGGCCACAGGTGGCGATTGGTGAGCCGAGTGTTTGTTGCCCACAGCACCACTAGTTTGGAGAAGCGCACGTCCATCGGATCGGCACTCTTCCTGGTGCCATAGGTAGCTGCCAGCCCCGCTCCGGCGGTGGCACCGCAGAGTGAGCCCGATTGCCGGGAGGCACCGAGACGGGCGAAAAAGCGCTGGTCGAGCGACGTCATCTGGATCATCCCCTGAGTGCCGGCGTCACCCCAGGGCAGGATGGCCTCACCACCGTGTTGGTCGATCACCGATCGGACCCTCTCGGCCACCAGGGCCAGGGCTTCGTCCCAGGTCGCTTGCCGGAACTCACCGCTTCCTTTGGCGCCGATCCGGATCAGCGGATGAAGAACCCGGTCCGGGTGATAGACCCGATCGAGGAACCGATTGACCTTGGGGCAAAGTTCACCTTTGGAGTACGGGTGATCGGGGTTGCCCCGCAACTTCACCGCCCGCTCTTCCCCATCTGGTCCCTCTTCAACCGTCACTACCCAGCCGCACGAGTCAGGGCAATCGTGATGACAGGTGCCAAGAACGGTGCGAGCAGATCCACTGGGAGTTGGCACCCGGCCAGAGTAACTGAACGGTCCGGTCGCTACGCTCGGTTTTATGCCGGTGACCGTCGTCGACCATCCCCTAGTCCAGCACTATCTCACCTCTCTCCGGGACAAGACCACCTCAACACCGCTCTTCCGTGAAACCACCCGCAGGATGGCGTACCTGCTGGTGACGGAGGCCACTTCCGACCTACCTCTCACGGACAAACCGATCGAGACCCCGCTCGAGGCGACCACCGGCTCCGCCCTCGGTCGGCCGATCGTGGTTGTGGCGGTATTCCGGGCCGGTCTCGGCCTCCTCGACGCTGCCATCGACCTCCTGCCCAATGCCCGAATCGGCTACGCCGGCGTCCAGCGGAACGAAGAGACCGCCGAGCCGATGGCGTACTACACCAAATTCCCCAAGATGACCGACGCCAGGGTTCTCATCCTTGAGCCGATGCTTGCCACAGGAGGGTCCCTGGCCTGGGCGTGTGATCAAGTCAAGGCCAAGGGCGCCAATGACATCACCGCGGTTTGCGTAGTCTCGGCGCCCGATGGAATAGAGGCCATGAATCAACGCCACCCCGACGTTCGCATCGTCACCGCCTCCATCGACCGCGGCCTCAACGAGAACTTCTACATCCAGCCCGGTCTGGGCGATATGGGCGACCGGCTGTTCGGCACGGTATGAGCCAGTTCGAGGAGTCGGTCCTCCAGGTCTTGCGCTCACTCAAACCTGGCGAAGTGGTGACCTACGGAGAGGTCGCGGAATTGGCCGGCCATCCCGGCCGAGCCCGCGGGGTCGGCCGCATTCTGAGAGTTACCGACGAGGAATTGCCGTGGTGGAGGGTGGTCGGGCACGGGGGTCGCCTGATCTCACCCAATCCAATCGAACAAGGCGAACTGCTACGACTTGAGGGATGGCGGCATTGATAATTCTATTCGGAGTATTTGCGATCGATGGATGCCAACACCGAGTAGAAGGGGTCGATCATGTTCCCCACCTGGAGGCGGCGGACTGCACCTGCCTCCGCGAAGGGGCCAGTCAACGGACATGCACCCCCTAAACGCTCGATGATCTCGTCAATGTGGAGGCCGCCCGGCGGAGCCTGCGACCGCCAATAAGCGATAATCACACCATGAGGCGGGCGATCATCGTCATGATTGATTCATGCGGCGTCGGGGAGGCACCCGATGCTGCCGACTATGGCGATGAAGGCTCCGACACCCTGGGCCACACCGCGGCCGTGATAGGTGGGCTCGCATTGCCGAATCTCCAGAAGGCGGGTTTGGGAAACCTTCACGGGAGCGTCAAGGGAGTACCACCCACCTCCGCCCCGACGATGGCGTACGGCAAGCTGACGGAAGTATCGGCCGGAAAGGACTCGACCACCGGCCATTGGGAGATCGCCGGGGTCATCACCACCGAACCTCAGGCCACCTTTACGAAGACCGGATTCCCCGACGAGTTGGTCAAGGCCGTGGAGGAGGAGTCCGGACACGAGTTCATCGGCAACTACGCCGCCTCCGGCACCGTGATCCTCGATGAGCTCGGCGAGGAGCACATGCGCACCGGCAAGCCCATCCTCTACACGTCGGCGGATTCGGTTTTTCAGATCGCCGCTCACAAGGAAGTGATTCCGCTCGAAGAGCTCTACAGGATCTGTCGGATCGCTCGCAACCATTGTGACCCTTATCTGATCGGCCGGGTCATCGCCCGCCCATTCGAAGGTTCAGCGGGCAACTTCAAACGGACCTATGAGCGCCACGATTACGCGATGGAACCGCACTCTCCCACCCTTCTCGACCACGCCAAAGCGGCGGGACTCTCGGTCTTCGGAATCGGCAAGATCGAAGACCTTTTTGCAGGCCGCGGGTTAACCGGAGCAGTGCACACCGAAGGCGACGAGGACGGACTCCAAAAGACGGTGGCCGCGATCGAAGAGCGGATCGAGCCGGGAATCATCTTCACGAACCTGGTCGACCTCGACATGACCTACGGCCACCGCGAGAACCCGGAGGGTTACGCCGGCGGGCTCCGCCTGATCGACTCCTATGTGCCGGCGTTGGTGCGGGCCCTCGGATCCGATGACCTGTTGTTCTTCTCGGCGGACCACGGCAACGACCCCACCGATGGCTCCACCGATCACACCCGCGAGTACGTGCCGCTTCTGGTGGCAGGGATGAAGACGGCCGGGGTCAACCTCGGAACCAGAGCCCAATACTGCGATGTCGCCGCCACGATTGCCGAAGGATTCGGTTTGCCGCTACCAGAGCGGGGAGAATCGTTCCTCCGGGACATTTCGTGAACGCAGTCGAACTGATCCAGAAAAAACGGGACCGGGGGGTCCTCTCCGATGAGGAGATCGCCTGGCTGATCGGGTCCTACACCTCCGGCGCCGTCGCCGATTATCAGATGGCAGCGATGGCGATGGCGATCTACCTCAACGGTCTCGAACCGGGCGAGCTGGTGGAATGGACCAGGGCAATGCTGCACTCTGGGGAAGTGCTCGACTTTTCCGAAATCAAGATCCCGAAGGTCGACAAACACTCGACCGGCGGAGTGGGTGACAAGGTCTCGATTCCCCTGGCGCCGATGGTGGCGGCTTGCGGAGTGGCCATCCCGATGATGTCGGGACGTGGTCTCGGTCACACCGGCGGCACCCTCGACAAGCTCGAGTCGATTCCCGGATTCACCACCGCTCTCGATCCGGTTCGTTTCCGCCAGGTGCTGGACCGGTGCGGTTTGGTGCTGGCGGGGCAATCCGAAACGCTGGTCCCGGCCGACCGCAAGCTCTATGCGCTCCGTGATGCCACCGCAACCGTCGAGTCGATCCCCCTGATATCGAGTTCGATCATGTCAAAGAAACTGGCCGAGGATCTCGATGGACTGGTGCTCGACGTCAAGGTCGGCTCCGGTGCATTCATGAAGAGCCTCGACCGGGCCCGGGCCCTTGCTGAGACCATGGTGGGGATCGGCAAGGCCTACGGAGTCAAGACGGTCGCCCTGCTCACGTCGATGGACACGCCACTCGGCAACGAGATCGGAAACGCCAACGAGATCGCTGAGTCGATCGCGGTGCTCCGGGGAGAAGGCCCCGACGACCTGGTGGAGGTGACGATGGCACTGGGAATCGAGATGCTGTCAGTCGCCGGAATCGAAACCGATCCGGACAAGGCCAGAGCAATGTTGGAGGCGACCCGGACCAACGGAAAAGCCCTAGAAGTGTTCGCCCGGGTGGTTGAGGCTCAGGGGGGGGACCCAAGGGTGGCCGAGGACCCGGCAGCCGTGCTACCGAGAGCACCGCACCGGGCGGAAGTCACCGCCGAACATGCCGGTTTCCTGCGCGGTCTCCATGCGCTCAAGGTGGGGGTGGCGGCCATGCGTCTGGGTGCCGGCCGGGAGCGGAAGGAAGACACCATCGACCCCGCTGTAGGGATCACCGTGTTGGTCAAACCGGGCGAGAAGCTCGAAGCCGGTCAGCCTATTCTGGGACTGGCCTACCGCCATCCCGCCCGCCTCGACGAGGCACTCTCGGTTCTCGATGGTGCCATCGAGATCGGCGACGAAGCTCCCGCCCAAGAACCTCTGATCATCGAACGAGTCGATTGAGCCAACTGAACCGGGTCACAGTGCGATCAGGCCAACGGCGATCAGGGCAAGAACAAGGCCGAAACGTTGACGAGGCCCAATCGGCTCCGAGAGGATCCATACCGCCAACAGCACGGTGATGGCCGGGTAGAGGGAGGCCAGAACCGATACGAGGGTCAACAGACCCGACCGGAAGGCCAGGAGCAGGAACACGTTGGCGAGCATGTCACCGGCGCCCAGGACGACCAGAGCCAGTCGGTTTCCGGGTGGCGGGAGGCCCAATCCTTTTCTGCGAGCAAAAACGGCCAGCACCGCAACTTGGGTAAGCCTGGCTCCGACCAAGGGCCAAAAGCCCGACCCGTCTCCCGTTTGAGCAATCGCGGCGAAGAAGACGCCAAAGCCGATCCCGGCCACCAGTCCGTAGACAGCTCCGCCCGAGCCCTCTATGTCGCCTGCCGCCGCCACCAGCCATATAGCCGGCAAAGCGAGAAGGATCCCGATCCATTCCACCGGAACGGGACGCTCCCCCAATCCGACGCCAATTCCGACGGGTACCAGCGCACCCACCAGCGCGGTCACCGGCGAGACCACCGCCATCCTCCCCTGGGCGAGGCCCTGATAGAGAAAGTACAGCCCGACCGTTCCCGCCAGCCCGCCAACCGCGCCCCATGCGAAATCTGAAAGATCAACCTCCTGGGCAGGAAACAGCAGCGCCAACACCACGGCCAGCACCATCCCGATCGCCTGCGACCACAGGACCACCATCATCGTGGGAATACGTCGGCCCATGATCCCTCCAAGAAAGTCGGCAGCGCCATAGGTAACGGAAACAAGAAGGGCGAGTAGGGCCGACACGCTCCCATGTTGCCAGTCCTCTATGCGGCTCCCGCCAGATGAGGCCAGCCAAGTAGGTCCTATTTGGGAGTCTCGATTCCGGGTTTCCGATTGCCACCGCTTCCACGGCCTCGGTTACGATCCCCCTTCTGTGCAGGTAGTGGTGCTCGCCAAGCAAATTCCAGATCCGGCCACGCCGTACCGGCTCGAACCTGACACTCACTGGTTGATCAGGCCGACCGAGCAGGTGCTCGACGACACCGACCGATACGGAGTCGAGATGGGCTTGCAACTGGCACAAGGCG
>CAZPIZ010000013.1:0-8842 GCA_964586615.1 uncultured Acidimicrobiaceae bacterium
GGGGCTGCGGCCGAGCGCAGCGCCTCCAACGCCGTTGCCGCTTTCTCCTCTTGAATCACTGCCACGGCGACGTTGAGGACGACGATCGCGGCAATCGCGAGCGCATCCCCTGTCTCTCCCAAGGGTCCGGCGCTAACCAGGGCTGCTGCCACAAGTAGCATCGACATAGGTTCACGGAGTTGGCGCAGCACCCGCCGCCACCAAGGCAGGCCCGGAGCGCTTGGAAGTTCGTTGCGTCCACTCTCCAACCTGCGCTGCGCCTCACCGGAGCTGAGTCCATTGACCCGATCAGCTCCCAGGCCGCTTGCTATCTCATCCAGGGTGGTGGTCGTCGAGCCGGTCGGTAGCTCGAAGGAAGCAGTGTTCATTGGATGCGCATGATCGCAGTCATCGATCCAAAGGTATTCGGCGACGGGTCCGCTTTTCAGGGCCGTTCGGCCCTACCCGCCGGATGCGCTCAGCAATGGCTTCAGATCTACGAAGCGTTTATTGGTGCTCGGAGCCGGCTTCGGTCACAGAGCCGAGGCGGCGCTCCCTTCACACTCGGGATGACCACAACCGCAGTCCATGACCAGGCCCCCTTCTTCGTTGTCATCCGGAGTTCCGATCTCCGCGTTGTCGGCAGCCCTTTGGCAGATCTCGTTGCAGTAACCCGCCGGCTCGGCGACGAAACAGGTGCAGTGCTCGTGTGTGCAAGTCATCTCAGTGTCCTTCCGTTGCTCGAGCGTGGCATTTACCCCAGAAGCGACCGTCGGAAGCCGCGGATGGGCTAATCGCGAAACCGTAAGGCTTTGCGCTTCTGCCGACTGATCTCAGGGCGGAAATTGGGGAGGTGCCCGCAGCTCCGACCTACGGCCAGGTCCCTAAGGTTTGTGGTCCTTGTGACCCCTGAGTCCGATCGGGTACGTCGAACCTACATCGTGTTGACGTTGCTGTCGACGTTGGCCTCCTCATTCATCTGGGGAATCAACACCCTGTTCCTCCTCGATGCGGGTTTGAACAACACCCAGGCCTTTACGGTCAATGCCTTTTTCACAGCGGGATCGGTTCTCTTCGAGATCCCGACCGGCGTCATCGCCGACACCCGCGGCCGACGCACGTCCTATCTTCTCGGGGCCTCGACCCTTTTGGTCTCTACCCTTTTGTACCTGCTGATGTGGCAGACCCAGGCACCGCTCTGGGGTTGGGCCATTGCCTCGATTCTCCTCGGGTTGGGTTTCACGTTCTTCTCCGGCGCCACCGAGGCGTGGTTGGTCGACGCTCTCAACGCAACCGGGTTCACCGGTCAACTCGAATCGGTGTTTGCCAGGGCACAGACCGTCGGAGGCGGGGCCATGCTCATCGGGACCGTCGCCGGTGGATACCTGGCGCAGGTCACCAACCTGG
This sequence comes from uncultured Acidimicrobiaceae bacterium, assembly GCA_964586615.1. GTDB lineage: Bacteria > Actinomycetota > Acidimicrobiia > Spongiisociales > ZC4RG35 > DATEEG01. The sequence goes on from CAZPIZ010000013.1 coordinate 1,387, forward strand.
CGGTTCCCTACATCGTCAGGGCCGCCGTGTTGGGCCTTACCTTCGGTGTGGCGTTTTTCCTGATGCGTGATATCGGATTTACTCCAAGACGCAGCACCGACCTTCGCGCAGAGGTAACCACCATTCTCAAGGGCGCAATCGACGCCGGTTGGCGCAACCCCCCGGTCCGCTGGCTGATGCTCTCGGCGCCCTTCATCAGCGGGGTGGGGTTCTACGCTTTTTATGCCATGCAGCCTTACCTGCTCGACCTGTATGGCGATCGCGCCGCCTTCGGGATCGCCGGTCTGGCGGCCGCGGTCCTGGCCGGAGCCCAGATCGTCGGAGGCCTGTTGGTGCCGTGGGTACGCAAGCGCTTTCGGCGTCGGACCCAGTTGCTTCTTGTCGCCACCGTCTTTTCCGTCGTTTTCATCGCTTTGGTAGGACTCGTCCCTCACTTCTACGCCGCCCTGGGCTTCTTTGTCCTGTGGGCATTGTTGTTCGCCTTGAGCACCCCGGTTCGTCAGGCGTTCATCAACGGCTGCATTCCATCGGAGCAGAGGGCCACCGTGTTGTCGTTCGATTCCTTGATGGGCTCGGCCGGGGGAGTCGTGGCACAGCCCGTGCTGGGGCGGGTGGCCGACATCCAGGGATATCCCGCCTCGTATCTGGTCAGCGCCGGAATCCACGTCCTTGCCATTCCCTTCATCTGGCTCGCCAAGCGGGAGGACTCTCCCGGCGAGTACGTGGGTGAGGAGCCTTCAGGGGCGCTTGGTCCATAGGGCTCGGCCGATGGCACCGATCGTGAGCAGTCCGATGCTGACGGCGACGTTGAAGACCGGCAGCGAGAAGGCAAGCACTGTGCAGCCGACCAGACCCAGAACCGAAACCAAAGCGGGCCATGTTCGCTCGCTTCTCGAGAGTCGAAGCGCCGAGAGGTTGGCGACGGCGTAGTACCAGAGCACCAGAAAGGAGCTGAACCCGACCGCCCCCAGCAGGTCGGTCATGACGAGAGCGAGGATCACGGCACCGGCCACCACCAGCTCGGCCCGGTGAGGTGTCTTCCTCTTCTCGTGCACGGCACCAAGCCAGCTAGGCATGTCCCGGTTCTGAGCCATCGCAAACAGGGTCCGGCTGATCCCTGACAGCAGAGTCAGCAGGGCCCCGCTAGCGGCAACGACTGCTCCCAGCCTCACCACCACCCCGGCCCAGCCGAGCCCGCCGCGGCTAACAACCTCTGCAAGGGGGAAGGAGCTCGAAGCAAGCCGGTCGGACCCAAGAGTTCCGAGGGTGATCACCGCCACTGCCGCGTATACGAGAAGCGTGATCGAGAAGGCAAGGACGATCGCCCGGGGGATGGTGCGGGCCGGATCGCGTACCTCCTCTCCCAGCGTTCCGATTCGGGCGTATCCCGCGAAGGCGAAGAAGATCAGTGCCCCGGCCTCGAGCAGAGCCTTCGGGGCCGGTGCCGATGATCCCCATAATCGCGAGAGGTCGAAGGCAGGGTTACTCAATCCACCGGCCACCACCAGCACGAGGACGGCAAGCACAGACGGAACGAGAACCCTGACGACACTGGCAGTTCTTTGGACCCCAAGGTAGTTAATGGCGCTAAGCAACACAACGCTCGTCACCGCCACCGGGAGGGTGTAGTCGGGGGCGAGGTAGGCGCCGATGGTGAACGCCATCGCCGCGCAGCTGGCGGTCTTGCCCAGGACGAAACCCCATCCGGCCAGGAAGCCCCAGGTGGGCCCAAGCCGCTCCCTTCCATAGAGGTAGGCACCTCCGGACGAGGGATGGATGGCCGCCAGCTCTGAGGAACTGGCCGCGTTGCAGAAGGCCACCAGTGTCGCCAGGGCCAGGCCCATTAGAAGCCAGCCACCGGCGGCCCGGGCTGCCAGACCGAAGACGACGAATACCCCGGCTCCGATCATCGATCCAAGCCCGATCAGCGTCGCGTCGAGAGTTCCGAGTCTGCGGGCGAGGCGGGTGGGCGGATCGGACGAGGACATGCGGCTCAATCATCTCGTATCTCACGGCCGTCCGGAGGCTCCCGTAGACCGGAGGTGCAGAAAGATGCCGATTCGCACGCTGACCTGGGGGGCGGTAGCCAACGCCCTGCTGGCCGGGCTCGATTTGTTGGGCTCTGCTTCAGCTGCTGTTGATGACCCCTCGAGCCCTGTTGACCATCTTGATGTCAGGGTGGGTGCGGTCCTGGCCGGGGTGCTGAGGATTCCCTAACTGCCGAGAGACTCGTGCACCCAGCCGGCGATGGTGTCGACGGCTGGCACACCTAGCGACCACTCTCGCCAACCGGTGCTGAGAACGGCCATCGCGTACCCCCGTCCAGAAGGAAGCATCACGCCTCCCACCGAGTTGGCCGTGACGCCAGCGAATCCGTTCTTCTGAGCGACGGTCGCTTCGGCCGGGGCAGAGGTGCCCACTCCCCAGCTTTGATCGGGATCGGTGTCCGTCATCAACTGCCAGGCGAGCTCACGACCGCCTGATCCAAGTGGTCCAAACTCCCCGAACAGCACCTGGCGCAGCAGGTCGACCTGGTCCCGGGCTGACGTAGAGGTTCGGCCCCATACTGTTTCGTAGTCTCCAACGATCCTGGTTTCGTCGAGGCCGAAATTGTCGGCCTGATCGTTGAACCAGGGGGCGCCGCCGAAATGCCTCCACAGGGAGCGAACCGGATCATTGGCCGACACCGAGATCATCGGTCGCAACCAGGCAAGCTCCTGCGCGGTCACGGCTCGATTGGCCGCCTGGGCCTCGAGCAGGGTTCCGGCCATCACCATCACCTTGAAGACCGAAGCCGTTGGCTGCCGGTTGTCAGTGTGGAGCGAGTAGGTGCAGCCCGTTTCGGCATCCCAGGCATAGGCCGCGAAACGCTGCTGCGGGAACTGTGCGAGAAGCGCCGCCTGGCGCCCTTCCGTGAAGGGATTGTCCCTGCACACCTCGAGACCGGCGGCTCCCGATAGCCAGATGGCGAACTCCCCCCGAGTGATTGGATGCTCGCCACGAAAGAGGGGAGCCGAGGGGTCGAGCAGACCGGCTGCTGCTCCGGCTCTCGCTGGCTGCTCGTAATAGGCCCCCTCAACATCGACGAACGGATTCGCGTCGTCGGGTGGAACGGTCAGCTGGAAGGCTCTGAAGAGGACCGTTATCGCTTCCCCCCGGCTCATCAGGCGGAGGGGACAGAAGAGGCGGTTGTCGGCGTCGCAACCGTTGACGACTCCGGCCAGGACCAAGCCTTCGATGTATGGCTCGGCGGCACCGTCCCAAAGGATGTCGTCGTCGATGAATGTATCTGCCGCCGGCTCGACACCCTGAATCGCCATGATTTGGGTCCCCATCATCCGGGAGACCATTGCCCCAGCTTCGGCCCTGGAAAGGGTCTGCCCGGAACATGATCTCCCCCCTCCACAACCCTGCACCACCCCGAGCTCGTGAAGACGTTCGAGATAACGTTCCGAAGGGAGTCCGTCGTCGTCGTTAAAGACCCCCGAGGGTGTCGCCAACGCAGGCATTGCCAGAGCCAGCAGCGCGATCACCAGACCAATTAGCAGTCGGGGCTTCACCGTCGGGCAGCGACATCGATCACGGTGCCGGTCAACCTGGCCTCCTCGGCCAGAAAGGCCAGAAGGTGGCCTTCGAGCGACTCGGCGGCGGAGGTGGCGGGAGGTGCCCCGGTCTCCACCGTGGCCAGGAAAGCTTCCATGATTCCGCTGTCGCCACCGCCATGACCACTGGCAGCGGTCCCGATCGGAATCTCCTCCGGCTCCCCGCTGACGTGATCGATCACGATGATCGATTGTTGACGGCCGAACACGCCTCTGAGGGTGGCCCGGGTGCCGTCGTAGCGCATGGTCCGGCTTTCTTCGTGCGAGTGGCCGTGCATGATCATGGCCACCGAGGTTCCCGAGTCGAGTTGCATGGTCACGACCTGATGATCGACGACGTTGGACTCCGCTCGATACGCACACAGCCCATAGGGCCCTTGCCTCAGCGCCTCCAGTCGGCCCTCGGGGGACAGGTCGTCGGTGATGACGTGAACCGGCCAACCCTTTATGGAGGGATCGAGATAGACCCGCCGGGCGTCATAAGGGCAGTCGGTGACGGGGCAGGGATCAGTGCATCGGAGGGTCGCCCCCGCCGGGGCGCGCTCGGGGTGGAACTCGAACAATGAGCCCACCGAGGAAAGGCGGGTCACGGGAGAGCCCAGATTCCAGTGGAGGATGTCGAAGTCGTGGCAGCACTTGGCCACGATCATCGGAGTGGCCAGTTCGCCCCTTCCCCAATTGCCACGAACGTAGGAATGGGCCATGTGCCATGAGCGCACATTCTCTCGGTGTTCGACCGTCACCACGTCACCAAGCCGCCCGCTACGCACTACTTCCCGTAGTGTTTGAAAGAAGGGCGTGAACCGAAGCACGTGTCCGATATGCAGGGTGGCAGGAGCGTGTGACGACGCTTCTACGAGATCGAAGCATTGAGCCAGCGTCGCCGCCATCGGCTTCTCGGCCAGGACGTGATATCCGGCCCTGAGGGCAGCCAGTACGTGACGATGGTGGGTGCGGTCGGGGGAGGCGACGATTGCCGCTGGGGCAATGCGAGGCATCGAGAGAAGTGTGTCCGGGTTTCCGAAGCGATGGCTGGCCGGGATCCCGTGAGCATCGGCAAACCGGTCGAGGCGATCGGGACGGGGGTCGGCCACCGCCACCATCCTCAGCCGATCGGGATGGTCGAGGGCCCAGCGCCCGTAAATATGGTGACCGCGCTGGCCGGCACCGATCAAGATGGCGTCGGTCACGTTCTGTCTCCTTGGTTGGTTCCGACCGCCCCAAGATCGGCGATGGCCCGGGCATAGGCCGCCGACCCTGCATAGAAGGCGTGACCCCGGACTCTTGGGAGCGGGTCGCCCGGCTGCCGATCGTCGGTCTCGGGGTCGAGGCATCGTCGGTCAACGGAGTCGAGGCCCACCGACCCACCAATCGGGTCCGTGATCCGGTAGAGGTTTATCCAGCGGCCACCCACCCGGTCGTGGACAGTCTTGACATCCTCCGGTCCGAAATAGGCGGGAAAGAACTTTCCATAGAGCCGGCCCAGCGGGCTGCCGTGGGTGAGAAGCAGAACCCGGCGACAGATCTCGTCAGGGAGCCGGGCGATGGAGGAGGCTGCGATCACCGAGCCCTGAGAATGCGCAGACAGGGTCACAGTGGCTCCTTCCGAGGTCAGGCGATCGAGTCGCACCCCCAGTTCGGGGACAGCCCGTGCCGAGTAGGGGGGAGGGGCGAGAGGGTGGTACCACCTCGGCCAGAAGGTGACGATATCCCAAAGGACCGCAACCCGGCGCCGGGTGCCTGGGTTGCGGAACGACTGATACATGACCCCAAGTCCGATCAGGGGAAGGATGCTGCCGATCCAGGTCGCCACCGGAACTACCGGTCGCAAACCCGCCGGCACCGAGCCGATGGATCCAAGGGGCGACCCACTGCCAAAGGTGCGGATCCAATAGAAGGCGATGGCCCCGAGCAAGATCGTGCTCATCAGGGCGGCCAGTGCTACATCGGCGCGGTTGACGAGTCTCGACAGAGCCTCGGACCGGGCGATCCGAGAGAGCCAGGTTCGCCGCTCGCCATCGATCGGCTTGCCCCCATACGACGTGTTGAGCTTTGCCAGAACCTCCTCGTTATGACTTTGGCGATGTAGCCAGAGCAAGGCAGCAACACCGGCGATGACCACAGCAACCATGACCGCCAGGGCCGCCACCGAAAACCAGTCGTATGCCTCTGAATATGCGATTGTCGGTTGGTTGTCGGATCCGTCCCGGTTACCCAGCCAATCGGCCAATCGGACGTGGGACCCGGCCAGAAAGGTGCCCATCGCAAAGATCCCGACCGAGGTGGTCGCCACCGGGGGCATCATCCGGCGTCCCAGCAGAGCAGCCATCAACAGCACGGCCAGCAGCAGCGCCGCCAGCCCGGTGATCAGGGCGGCCCGGCTATACCCGGGAAGATCGTCGGTTGGCCGGGCGATCGGGGCCGCTCCGAACAGGCCCGTGGCCGCTACCACGCCGACCAGGGTCCATCCCAGAGCGGGCAGCACCCGGGCCGGACCTTTCCCCCCGGTGATGGTCACCAGGGCCGCCACCAACCCGATCAGGATGGCCGCGACGATCACGATGAGGTTGATGGTGTCGTCCGGGGCGCTGTCTCGCAGGAGACGCCAGTTGGCATAGGCAGTGGCGCCGGCCAGAGCGGCCGCTGCCGCCCCGATGTGGGCGGCCCCGAGCAAGTCGCTGAATTTCGAAGAGTGCCAGAAGACCCGATGGCCAAGACCGGCCATTCCGGCGGGATCGGTAGAGGCAGGGTTTGGCTCGTCAGTGCCCACCTCGTCCGCCCGCACTGGCTCCATCGCGAAAGCTTCCTCGTAGCGGGTGCGGGTGAACGTGGTGGCTCTACGCAGGGCAAGGATCAACGCCGCCGGCACCAACATCCCGACGGCCAGGCGCCTGGTCGGGTTGTCGGCGAGATACGAGTTCTCAAAGAACGTCAGCCACCAGTGTCTCGACCTGCACGACGGATCCCCGCCGCATTGATAGGCAATCAGATCGAGAGCCAGCCCTCCGGCCCAGAGGACAAAGAGGATGGTGACGGCAAGGCCAAGAAGCCGAAGCACTGCCCGGCCAAATCGAAGCCGCCGCCCGCTCCCCCGATCGAGCATGAACCCGGCTGCATTGGTGAAAGCGAACGGAAGGACCAGCAGCCAGAGGGCGCGGCTACCTGACCTCGAGGTGATGCCTCCCCATGAGTAGGCCTCGAGCCCCTCCGGCGATTTCCCCTCCTGGGAGAGGGCTGGCCGGTAGAACCCGGCCGTGTCGTCGCCGGCCACCTGAACGGTGTGGGGATGCCCAAGGAGGATCTCGGGAGTGGCGCCACCAACACCATGGATCCGAAGTTCCACCGGGGCCGTCAGAGGACGGGATCGGTCCTCGCGCTGCGATTCGCTCGAACGCATGACAGGAGGCTATCGGTGATCTATCGACTGGGCAGTCCCGATTGCCCGGGCCACTTCCTGATCACTCGACATCCGACCAATCGAGGGGCGGTGGGTCGGTTGGATACGAAACGTCGGCGAAATAGGGGCTGATGCGATCCGTTATTGGGGCCGGCTCGTGGCTCCCTCTCCTCGTTGATGTCAATCGTGAGCCGTGGTCCGTACCCGATGCTTCGGGGATACTCCCGCTCGGGCCCATCTCAGGAGCCAATAGAAGGGTCGGAACTGGGCATGATTAGCCTCGCCCCAGTGCCACAGGTGCAACTCTTCGTCACCTGCCTTGTGAACGGCTTTTTCCCTGACGCAGCTTCGGCGACAGTGAAGGTGCTCGAACGGGCTGGATGCGACGTCTTGGTTCCGCCCGGTCAAACCTGCTGCGGCCAACCCGCCTTCAACGTCGGGATGACCGATGAAGCGA
>CAZPIZ010000013.1:8942-22832 GCA_964586615.1 uncultured Acidimicrobiaceae bacterium
GGTCAAACCTGCTGCGGCCAACCCGCCTTCAACGTCGGGATGACCGATGAAGCGAGGGTCCTCGGACTCAAGCTGCTCGATGACATCGGCGACGGAGAGGAGCCGATCATCGTCCCTTCCGGCTCGTGCGCGGACATGCTCACACATCATCTACCGGCGCTTATGGCCGACACCCCGGAACTGGCCGCTCGGGCGACGTCTCTTGCAGCCCGGGTTCGTGAGCTGACCGCCTATCTGGTCGACGATCTGGGCGTGACCGAATTGGGCGCCCGATGTCCGCGGCGGGTTTCTTTTCATCCCTCATGTCACGGGCTTCGCAACCTCGGTCTCGGACCCCAGGCGCGGGTCTTGTTGGAGGCAGTGGAGGATCTCGAGTTGATCGAGGTCGAGCGGGCCGAGGAATGCTGCGGATTTGGGGGCCTATTCTCCGTTGAACTGCCGGAAGTGTCGGCCGCGATCATGAACTCAAAGCTTGATCGGATCGAGGCCGCACGGCCTGACCTTCTCGTCGGCGGCGATGTTTCCTGCCTGCTCCATATCGGCGGCGGCTTGCATCGTCGCGGTAGCGACATCGAGGTTGCTCACATCAGCCAGATCCTGGCCGGGTCCATCTGATGCCGGAGGCCACCGGATTTCGGTCGCGGGCAGCAGCGGCGGTGGGGACTCCAATGGCTTTAGCGGTGCAAACAGGAACGGACCGCTTTGCATCTCATCGCATGGAGGCGATCGCCGAGTACGAACCGATGGATGAGATGCGTGACCACGCCAGGACCATCCGCCTTCATACCGTCGAGCATCTAGGGCACTATCTCGGAGTGTTCGCCGACAAAGTCGAGGCCTCCGGGGGGCGCATCCACTTCGCATCGGACGCAAGAGAAGCAGTCGACATCGTGGCGGGGATCGTGGCGGCCCAGGGAGGGACGGTGATCAAGTCGAAGTCGATGGTCACCGAGGAGATCGAACTCAACCATTACCTCGAGGCCGACGGTCGAACAGTGGTCGAGACCGACCTCGGTGAGTTCATCGCCCAGCTGGCGGGGGAGAAGCCGACCCACATCATCGCCCCGGTCCTGCACAAGACCCGCCAGCAGGTAGGTCATCTATTTGCCGAGCAGCTTGGCTCCGCATACACCGACGAGCCCACCGAACTCAACGTAATCGCACGAGACCACCTGCGGCCAATCTTCTTCTCGGCCGGTGTTGGCATAACCGGAGCCAACTTCGCGGTGGCTTCGACCGGATCAATCGTGACTGTCACCAACGAGGGCAACGGATGGTTGACGACCACCGCCCCTCCGGTCCATGTGGCCGTGGTGGGCATGGAACGGCTGGTTCCGGGTCTGGCCGAGCTGGCAGTCATGCTCGAGGTGTTGGCCCGATCGGCTACGGGCCAGCGACTCTCGGCCTACACGAATGTGATCACCGGGCCCCGGCGTCCGGGTGAGTCAGATGGACCGGACAAGATGCACGTGGTCGTAGTCGACAATGGGCGATCGCGATTAATCGGAAGCCAGTACGAGGAGGCCCTGGCTTGTATTCGTTGTGGTGCCTGCCTCAACGTGTGCCCCGTCTATCGGCAGGTCGGCGGGCATGCCTACGGGTCGATTTATCCGGGCCCGATCGGAGCCGTCATCACCCCCGCCCTCTTTGGGCTCGAGCGATTCGGGGATCTTCCATATGCTTCGACCTTGTGTGGGGCGTGCCTTGAGGTGTGTCCGGTCAGCATCGACCTACCACACATGCTGCTCGAACTCAGGAAGGAAGCCGTCGCCGCCGGCCACCTTCCCGGTTTCGTAACGGCTGGTGTACGGATCTACACCCGGGCGGCCATCAAACCCAGAAGGTGGGCGACGTTCTGGCGACTGGTGAGATGGGCATCGGGTTTGTGGTCGAGGGCAGGTTGGATCGAGTCGCTTCCTGGCCAGGGCCGGGCGTGGAGCTCGACGCGATCACTTCAAAGACCAAAGGGCCCCTTCCTTTCAGGAAGGCAGCGCCGCCACGACGGGGTGGGCGATGAATAGGGAGGCCTTCATTGGCCGCCTCCCGACAACCCGGCCTGGGCGATCTCCCGGGCTCGTGCTTCCGGACCTGGCTGGCCGGGATCTGGTGTCCCTCTTCACCTCCAGGCTTCAGCTTGTGGATGGCGTGGTCCATGGGCCTCTACCTGCCGTCGCCGCTTCCGACCTTGTGGCTGCGATCTTTGGCTCCGCCGGTGCAACCAGCTATCTGGCCTGGGATGAGGTCGGGGTCCCCGGAATCCATGGATTCCTGGCTGCGGCGGGAATTGCCCGACAGGATGCCTGGGTGCCGGAGGCCGAAACCGCTCGCCGGTCCCACCTCGAGGGCTATCTCGAGCTTCGAGCCGGTCTGACCGGGGCAGACGCCGGTCTGGCCGAATCGGGCTCGATCGTCCTCAGGTCGGGCCGGGGACGCCCCCGGATGGCAGCGCTGGCGCCCTTCGTCCATGTGGCGATCCTCCCGGTGTCACGGATGGTTCGGACCCTGGTCCATTACACCGCCGATCATCCTGCTGCCCTTGAGGGGGTGTCCAATTTGGCAATAGTTACCGGGCCAAGCCGGACCGCCGATATAGAGCAACAGCTCAACTTGGGCGTCCACGGTCCGAAGCATGTACATGTCATCCTCGTGACCTAAGCAAAAGAGGAAACCTCTCATGTCATTGGCTCGGCCACCTCAAAAACAAGGTTCGGGCCCGATTGGGTCCCTTGGCCGCTTCCTGGCGACCGTCATTTTCCTGGCGATCGTGGGCGGCCTCGGGTGGGCGATAGTGGTTAACGGTTCAATTGAAGACGCCGAGACGCTGGACCTGGCGGTGGTCGCCCCTGGGACCATCGTCTCCATTCCTGGTCGCACGGACGTTCATCTGCGAACGGGCGGCTCGGGTGAGCCGGTCCTGTTCATCCATGACTTCGACCTTGCCGGCGGCTTCCAATGGGCGAAGATGGCCGAGTTGCTGCCGGGCCATCGTCTGTTGATGCCCGATTTGGTCGACTTCGGATTCAGCGGCCGACCCAGCCAGAGAGGACGGCTCCACACGGTGGTCGGTCAGGCCGAAACGATGCTCGCCATGTTGGAGGAGATGGGAATCTCGAAGGTGTCGGTAGTGGGCGCTGGTCTGGGCGGATCGATCGCGGCCCAGATGGCCTCATTGGCGCCGGAAGTCATCGATCGGTTGGTTCTCGTCGCTCCCGAGATCCTGGGACCAGACCCCAGCTGGGAGTCGATTCTCTACCGCCTGCCGAGCGTCGGCGACGCCATGACCTTCACCTTCATTGGTGCAGGGGGTCGGGCGGACTCGAGTTATGCGGCCGGTTGCGGGAACGGTGGGTACTGCCCGGATGACGAAACCAGGGCGGCCAGGAATGCAGCCGCCATGGTGCCCGGCACCACCAACGCCCTGACCGCGATGTTTGAAACCCCCCCGGCATCGACCCTGCCCGATTCTCTGTCCACCATCACGGCCCCGACCCTGATTGTGTGGGGTGGAGGCGACACGATCACCCCGTTGAGCGAGGGCGAGGAGTTGCAGAGGGCGCTTTCTGATTCGAGCATGCAGGTTGTGGCGGGTGCGGGTCACAGACCCCATTTGGAGGACCCGGAGGCAACGGCCGCCCTGATCTCGGACTTCCTCGGCTCCTAGTCGCTTCGTTCGCTGGGGGAGAAAACAGGCCGCGGCTAGCGGGTGACCTGCCAGCCCCTGGCCCGGAGCTCCTGAACCAGATACTCGTCGGGGATCGCACTCAGATCTGGCCCGCCCGATTCGCCGCCAGAACTCACCAGTTCGACCGCCCGGTCCCTCAGTGTCCGCGCCCATGCCCGTCCGCTCGCCGAGGCTTCGAGGGTCAAGGTGGCGTCCGGGCCGATCGTGTAAAGACTCGCCTCCGATCGTGGATTGTCGTTGCTGCCGCGCTCCCCGTACAGAAGGAGCACCCCGCCCGCAGGCAGATCCTGGATACCTCCGTCGGCAACAAACTCACCCACGAAGGCCCAGCCCGTGCTCTTTGTTTCATCCACGGATGAGATGATCTTCGCCCAATGGCGCCGACGCTCATCGCCTAGCTGCGGCACTCGAACCGGGACAATCACTTCCATGACCCGACCTTATCCGGTGCGGGCGAAACGGTCGAGATCCTTGAACCCGTTTCCTAACCTCTATGCACCCCCTGCATATATGCGGGGTTAGGCTGATCGGCAGTCTTCAAGGGAGTCCAATTGGCAAGCTTTGGTGGCAAACGGGGCGGAACCCCATCCGATCCGTTCCCGCTTCTCGGTTTCCATCACATCGAGTACTGGACCGACAACGCCTATCAATCTGCGCAGTTCTTCAGGACCCTGATGGGGTTCTCGATCGATGGTTACCGCGGGCCCGAGACCGGTGTGCGCGAGACAGCTTCGTGGGCGCTTCGTCAGGGAGATGTACGGTTCATCATCAGCGGGGCGATGTCAGGCGATCATCCGATCAGCCGGCATGTGCTCGAGCATGGCCCCGGAGTCCACGACGTGGCCCTTTCTGTCCCCGATGCCGCCGAAGCATTTGACCTAGCCACGACCCGGGGAGCCGAGGCCGCTTACAAACCGGAACTATTCGAGAAAGATGGGCGGTCGTGGGCCGCGGCTGGGATCCGCACCTACGGAGAGACGATCCATTCCCTTGTTCAGGCAGACTCGTCTTGGCCACCCCCCGATTTCCGCCCGTTCGACGATCAAGTGTCCAGCCCGGTCGGTCTGGTCCGCATCGACCATGTGGTCGGCAACGTCGACCTCGGTGACATGGACCGTTGGGTCAAGTTCTACGAGGACGTGTTCGGGTTCGTCCTCCTCCGGCATTTCGACGAGCATCAGATTTCCACCGAGTACTCGGCCCTGATGTCGAAGGTGGTTTGGGACGGCTCGGGGTTGATCAAGCTGCCGATCAATGAACCCGCCACCGGGAGACGCAGAAGTCAGATCGAGGAGTACCTCGACTTCTATCGTTCACCAGGGGTGCAACACGTCGCCCTTCTCACCGAGGACATCTTCAATACCGTCGGGCAGGTGCGAGATCGCGGGCTCTTGATGTTGGAAGTCCCCGACACCTACTACGGCGATGTCACCGACCGAATCGGCTTGATCGACGTTGACCTCGAGGAAATGCGCAGGCTTAACATCCTGATCGACGCCGACGAGGGCGGCACCCTCCTCCAGATCTTCACCCGAATGCTCCAGGATCGCCCGACGGTGTTCTTCGAGTTCATCGAGAGGAGAGGCGCAACCGGTTTTGGCGAAGGAAACTTCAAGGCCCTTTTCGAGGCCATCGAAAGAGACCAAGCGGCCAGAGGGAACCTATAGGAGCGTCCAACCAACAACCCACCTACCTCATGGGCGCGGCTAGGAGCGTTACCCTTCGGTCGTGGTCACTCTTCGCCTGTTCGCCAATTTGCGCGAGCTAGCTGGCGTTTCAAAGCTCGAGGTGGAGGGTGGCACCGTTGGCGAAGTCATCGAAGCAGCCGCGGCCCGTTTCGGCCCCGGATTCCAGGCGGTGCTCGGGTCGGCCGCGGTATGGAGGAACGGCGAGCAGGCGTCGATCTCTGATCCGGTCGGTCCCGCCGATGAGGTTGCACTGATCCCACCAGTCTCGGGTGGATCCGACGCGATCCGCGGTGCTGTCATCGACACTTCGGCCCTGACGGGGGTAATCGCCGGCCTGCTCTTGATCGGCGCCAACATCGCCGATGGGCTGGCTTGGTGGGCAGCGGCGCTGGTGGCGGTTGCGGCGGGATGGGTGATCGACCTCGGCAACCGGCTGGCCTTCCGCGGCCGCGACATCGCCGTAAACGGTCTCCTCCTGGCCCTGGTTCTGGCAGCGATGTCGACCCATGTGCTGGGCGGAGTCGGGCTCGGGATGACGCTGGTCTTGGGAACGGCAGCGATCCTCGGCTGGGGGGTTGCTCTCCCTTCCTACCGGGCCATCGAGAGCATCGCCCCGGCCGTCATGATCGCCATCATTGCCGGGGCCGCAGTCGGTTCCCTCATGCTGGCCCGAACGATCTTCGAACCCGGCGAACATGCCGCCACGATTTTTCTGGTTGTGGTGATCGTGTCGGTGTTGACCGGGTGGATCCTGGAACGGGTCCGGTCTCCTCTGATCGACCCATTTGTTGGAACGGCCCTGGCGGCGGTGATATCGGCCGCCGTGGGATCGCTTATCTGGGACGAGGATCTGATCGGCTACTTGCTGGTCGGCCTTGGTATGGCGGTGTTTCTCGTTGCCGGGCGAAGCTTTGGCTCCTTGATCCGTACCGGACGGCTGGCCCTGTCCGAGCCCGCCAGCGGGGCCATGGCTGCCTTGGACGGGGCAATGATGGCCGCCGCCCTCTACTACCCCCTCCTGACCCTGGCCCTCTAGCTCAACGAACTGGGATTTCCTGCCTTCTCTTTAGTACCCTGATCGCTTATGTCCGGCCGATTCTCTCGCCGGCGGGTGCCTTTGTTGTTGGTCCTGGTTCTGGTGGGAGCCTTGGCCCCCGCCGGTCCAGCCCTTGGCGTGACCAGGAGTCAGGTCGACCGCGCATGTTCGTCTTCGGCCGGTGCCTACGACGCCTATCTATCTGCCCAGTCCGGGTTCCAGGCGGCCGCCGATGCCTACGAGGTGGCGGCCCTCGAAGTGGAGAACGTGCTCCATCGCCAGGAACGGACGGCCGAGACGCTCGACATTCGCCAGTCGGACATGCAGGTTGCCAGGGACCGCTTTGAGCAGCAGGCCGTCGAGGCCTACATGAACGGTGGCACCTCCAATCCAGCCTTGTTTTTCATGGCGTCTTCCCTCGACGAGGTAATCACCAGCACCGAGTTTTTGTCGGCTGCAGCTGCGGACGAGCGAGATCTTGCCGGAGACCTCGCCGCTCTCCAGGGCGAATTGGGAGTGCTCCAGGAGCAATTGGTCGGGCTGGAGCAGGATCTGCGCGGAGTGGAATCCCAGCGCCTCGAGGCCAAGGACGTTCAGGAGCAGGCGATGCTGGCCGATCAGGCCGCATGGGAGAAGCTGTCCGGCCAATGCGCCGACCTGCAAAAGCAATTCGAGATCGAGATCGCCCGGGCCGCGGCCGCCCGGGGTGGCGGAGCGGGAGGGGTTTCGTCGGCTGCGACTCCAGGATTCAGGTGCCCCTTCCCGGGGTCCTCCTTCATCGACTCCTGGGGATATCCCCGCTCGGGTGGGCGGCGCCACCAGGGCACCGACATGATGGGTCCGTACGGGGCCCCGGTCTATGCCTCCGCCAGCGGGATCGCCTACACCGGTAACAGTGGCCTCGGTGGTCGCACCGTATGGGTGGTGGCCGACTACGGTGTTGCCTACTACTACGCCCATCTGTCTGGTTTCAACGTCTCCAGCGGGTCCAGGGTGTCGACCGGCGATGTGGTCGCCTACAACGGCGACAGCGGGAACGCCGATGGGGGTGCCCCTCACGTTCATTTCGAGCTTCATCCCGGGGGACGTGGCTCGGCCGCGGTGAACCCCTATCCAACCCTTGTCTCGGCCTGCCGGTAACCTCAATAGTCGTGGACGCCATACCCACTCAACCCGAGCGGCGTCGGATTGACCAGATTCGAGAGCCCGAATTCCTGGCCGATGTGACGAACCTGCCACTCGACGATCTCCGGGCCCGCCGCGATCTGGCGGACTTGGTCGAGACCGAGCTTTCCTACTACCGGCGTCTTCTGCATGGCCGGATGGACCTGTTGGCCTTCGAGCAGAGACGTCGCCGGGGTGAAGAAACCCGCAGCCTGATAGATGCCCTGCCCGAGATTCTCACCGGGCGCGATCGCACCGGCGGTGGGCCGGCACGCCATCTATCGACCGACCTGCCCGACCTCCCCGTCAAGGGAAAGCGCCATCTCGACCGCATCCTCGGAAACGATCTCATGTTCCGGATGTCGGAGATGACCGAGGAAGAGTTGGGCGAGGCGGCGACCGAGCTCACCGAGACGGAAGAAGAGATATCGGCCGTCCGCCACGAGGTTCAGGCGGTTCTCAATCGGCTTCAGTCCGAGGTCGTTGCCCGATACAAGAACGACCTGGGCGACCCCGCCCTTCGTTCTTTGTAGAGCGGCGGTGCTGGCCGAAGAGGTCCGTTCGGGCCTGGTCGAAACGGTCCACGACGGTGCCGTTGCCGTGGTCGCTGCCTCGGGGGAACTCATCGCCTCCTACGGTGACATCGATCGTCCGTTTTACTTTCGGTCGGCGGCCAAACCGTTCCAGGCCGCGGTATCGCAGACCTGTGGGGCCGGGCTCGGGCGAGAGCAGCTGGCCCTTGCCTGTGCCAGCCACGACGGGGAGCCGGTGCACGTCGCATTGGTCGAATCGATCCTGACCGCGGCAGGGCTGAGGCCCGACGATCTCGGCAACCCGCCGGATTGGCCGATCAGCGCATCTGCCGAACGCAGGCTCGTTGCAGGTGGTGCCACGGAGCCGCGCCGCCTCTGGCATAACTGCTCCGGCAAACACGCGGCGATGCTGGCCGCCACCGTGGCTTCCGGTTGGGACCCTGCGAGCTACCTGGATCCATCCCACCCGCTTCAAACCCGAATCAGCGAGGTCATCAGGGACGTCGCCGGGCTCATCGACCCCATTGGAATCGACGGTTGTGGTGCCCCCGTGTTTGCTACGACCGCCCGGGCAATGGGGCGGGCATTTGCCCGCCTGTCAACCGCGACCGAGTTCGCCGAAGTCTTCGGGGCGATGCACGCATATCCGGCCCTGGTCTCAGGTGTGGGCAACGTCGATGCTGCCATCGCCACCAGTCTCCATGCCGTCGCAAAGCGTGGCGCGGCCGGTGCTCTCGGCATCGGCCTCCGCGGTCGGCTGGGGATGGCGGTCAAGGTCTGGAGCGGTTCGGGGCTCGTCGCCGGAGTGGCGGCCGTTGCGGCTCTTGACCAGCTCGGGGCGTTGACCCCGTACGCACGTGAGGGGCTTGAAAGGCTCTCCCATCCCGTGGTGAAGGGGGGCGGGCTGCCGGTGGGAAGATTCGAGCCACGCTTGGAGTTGCGATGGCAGTGACCCATCCTGATCGGTTCCCCGACGAGGGCTTCGACCTGGCCCCCGTTGCGCCCAAGGTTGGGCCGTTTCCCCTGCGGGACTTCTTGCAGGCATGGTGGGAAGAACTACGACCCGACGCCAAAATGGTGTTCGTTTCGAGCGGGAAGGGAACCCTGCCCCTTATGGAGACGGCGGGCGTCATTCAGTTCCTGGGGGACAGCGAACTGACCGACTATCACAGCCCGCTGGGTTCGGACATTGACAGTCCGGTTGACGACCTCGCCACCCTGATCGACCGCCCGGTCTCGCTCGATCTCGACTCTCTTCCCGGGGAGGCGGCCCTGGCCCTCACCGAAAGCCTGTCCCGGACCGGGCTCCGCCCCAAGATGTCGGAGCAGACCATCGCCATGGTGCTGCAGTTGCCGTCCTCGGTCGACGAGTACTACGTGAGCGTCGGCAAGAAACATCGCCACGAGCTGCGTCGAAAGCGCCGCCGCTACGAGGACCAGATCGGAGCTGTGACCCTTCGCACCGACTCAGGCGCCGGTTTCGGTTTTGATGAATTTGTTCGGCTTCATCGAATCGCCCCCGGCGAGAAGGCCAGCTTTATGACCGGTGAACGGCACCGGTTCTTCTCCCGCTTGGCGAACCAGGACGGGTGGCGGGTCGATTACCTTGAGAACGAAGGGGTTGCGACCGCTTGCTTATTCGGATGGACCGACGGATCCGACTACTACCTTTACAACTCGAGCTTTGACCCGGCACTACAGGCCGCCTCCCCGGGTCTGGTGCTGTTGATAGCCATGATCGAGCACTCCATCTCCGAGGGCTGGGGGGTCTTCGATTTTCTCAAGGGCGATGAGACTTACAAGGCACATCTCGGGGCCGCCCCCCGCCAGCTTTTTCGGGTGGAGGCGTCGAGTTGATCAAGCGGGTTGCCTATCTGTCGATGCACACTTCACCGCTGCTCCAACCTGGATCCGGTGATGCCGGCGGGATGAATGTGTACATCGATCAGCTTTCACGGACCATGGCGGCCAGGGGGGTGGAGGTGGACGTTTTCACCCGTCGCCAGGATCCCGACGATCCTGAGATCGTCGACGTGGTACCCGGCTATCGGGTGATCCATGTCGACGCCGGACCGGCTCATGCTCTGGCGATCTCATCCCTCCCGCGTTATGTGAGAACCTTCGCCAGGGCGGTCGAGAGTTGGCTTCGCGCCGACCCGCCTCAGATCCTCCACTCTCATTACTGGTTGTCGGGTTGGGCGGGGCTCCTGGTCAAACGCTCTATGCGAATTCCGCTGGCCAACTCCTTCCACACCCTGGGCCGGGTCAAGGAGGGCAACAGGCGGCCGGACGATCCTCCCGAGAGCCTCTTGAGGATTGCCGCCGAACAGGAGGTGATCGAAGGCTCCGACTGTGTGATGGCCTCCACGCCGGCTGAGGCAGCGGAGCTGCTGGAGCACTATGGGGCCGACCCGAACCGATTGTGTACCTCGCCTCCGGGCGTGGATCATCGAGTGTTTCGGCCCGGGTCGCAACGATCGGCGCGACGCCGGTTGGGTCTGGGTCCCGGTCCGGTGGTCCTCTTCGTGGGCCGGATTCAGCCGCTCAAGGGAGTCGATCTCCTGGTGGAGGCGTTTGCCCGGATCGAGAAGATCCATCCCGAAGCCAAATTGCTTGTGGTCGGCGGGCCGTCGGGCCCCAAGGGTCACTCCGAGCTGGTGGCTCTGCGCCACAGAGCTTTCGTTCTCGGCGTACTGAGCAGGGTCAGGTTCTACGGCCCTCTCCCTCATGGCCTGCTCGCCGACCTGTACCGCGCCGCCGATGTCGTGGTCGTCCCCTCACGGACCGAGAGCTTTGGTCTTGTGGCAGCAGAGGCTCAGGCCTGCGGGACCCCGGTTGTGGCGGCGAAAGTCGGTGGTCTCGTCTATGTGGTCGACGATGGAGTGACGGGCTTGCTGGTCGATGGCTGGAATCCTGCCGACTACGCCGAAGCGCTCGACCGTCTTCTCTCGGACAACGGATTGCGCAACAAGATGAGCGAAGCCGCCGTGGTCTGGGCCAAGCGGTTCTCATGGGACGCAACGGTGCGGCGGTACCTCGAGCTCTACAAAGGGGTGCTCGGGAGTGGATGAGCAGGCGGCCGCCTTGCTCGCCCGCGTGGTCGAGGCGTGGGTGGCCGATCCTGATTCCGATGTCGTCTATGCCGAGGAGGTCGAAGGCCGTCTCGCCGTCCGAATGCGCCAGCAAGTCCGCGAGGCCACGACCGTGTGGTTCCGGGTGGGCGATATCAGCCTTATTGCCGAGGCCTACGTCATTCCGACTCCCGTCGATGCCTTGTTGGCCTACCGGCAGGCTCTAGTCCGCAACGGTCGCAGCTTCCGGGTGAATTTCGCCCTCGACCAAGAAGGGGCCCTCGTCTTGCGAGCACGGATCCCCCTCGAACGGGTCAGCGCCACCGAGCTCAGCTATCTGCTCGCCGAGATCTACGAGACGATCGAGGTCTCATTCGCCAGCCTGGTGGGACTAGTCAGTCAGCGCGAAAAGATGCGGTAGAAAGTTGCCAACATCCCCTTGTGCACAAGACCCTGTGGAAACCTGTGGATATGGGGATAAGTGGTCCCAACCAACCAAACGGCGGGGATACGGGTATGGCATCAGGCAGCAGTTGGGATCAATTACGTTCGAAAGGCGCGAAACTCGACCCGCAGCGGGGGCATTGACGGGGGTGGGGGGCGGCCGTACCTTCGATCTGTCAGCGCCCAAGGGGCGGACCGGTAGAGATGACCGTTCGGGGAAGTGCGGGATTCAAGTCGGGACGTTCCTTGGGCGCTTGTCTGTGAAATGACTGCTCTCACGACCAGGCAACTGAACAGGGCCCTGTTGGCGCGACAGTTGTTGCTCGAGCGATCCACGGCGGCGATTCCTCGAGTACTGGAGCGGATGGGAGGCCTTCAGGCTCAGTACGCCCCTGCAATCTACGTGGGATTGTGGGCCCGGATGGCCGCCCTGGGACGGCACCGGGTCACAGCTGCTCTGGAGAAGCGACAGGTCGTCCAGGGCACCCTGCTCCGGGCGACGATCCACCTGGTGTCGGCCGGTGACTACTGGCCATTCATGATTGCCACCAAGGAGGCCCGGCGCCAATGGTTCCTTCAGGTCTACCGGGGTCCCGCCACCGAGGCCGATTTCGTGGCAGCAGCCGAGACCACTCGGAGTCTGCTCGCATCCGGTCCCAAGTCGCGCACGATGCTGGCAGACGCGGTTGGCCGAGATCTGTGGACCGGTGTCGGGATGTTCATCGACATGGTCCGGGTGCCCCCGTCGGGGACCTGGGAGCGCCGCCGGGCCGACCTCTACGGGTTGGCCGAGGACTGGATCCCACCCAACCGGAGCACGATCGAAGGCGGCACAGAGTTGTTGATCAGGAGGTATCTGGGTGGGTTCGGACCGGCCGTGGCTACCGATATAGGTGTGTGGGCTGGGCTACCGATGGATCGGATCAACTCGGTTCTCGAACGGATGGGTCTTCGTCGCTATCAGTCTGAAGATGGGAAGGTCTTGCTCGACCTGAAACGGGCGCCGATGCCCGATCCCGATGTCAGTGCTCCGGTTCGTTTCCTGCCCGTCTGGGACGCCATGCTTCTCGTCCACGCCCGCCGCAAGGCTGTGATTGCCGAGGAACATCGGCCAATCATCTTCAACACCAAGACCCCGCATTCGATGCCGACCTTCATGGTCGATGGCACCGTGGCGGGAACCTGGCAGTACGAAGGCGGAAAGGTGACTGTCAGCCCGTTCGATCCGATCCCGCGCAAGTGGAAGCGAGAGATGGATGAGGAAAGGAGGGCGCTGGCAGCGTTCCACTCCTAGTAGTCAGCAGACAGTCGGGAGTGGGAAGATCGATCCGGGTCGTCAGTAGTCAATAGCAGTAGTGGGGTCGATTCAGTACTACCGACTAATTACTGAGTACTTTCGTCTTCTAAAGCCCGAACATCACTTCGCGGAGGTTGACCGGTTTGGCGGAAAAACCGTCCAGATCGATTCGCACCGACCCGAGGCGGAGCCCCTGCATCCCGTCGCCCTTGTTGGTGAGGACCCGCAGGGTGCCATCGTCGACCTCGAGTCGGCCCAGACCCTGACAGCGTCCTTCTGAGTCGTGAATTCCGACCAACAGGCCGTCGAGGCGGGACGGATCGAGACCGGTAGGCAGGGTGGGAGCGAAGACGGTTGGCTTGACCCTCCATTTCTCCAGCGGCTGGGCAAATGCTTTCTCGAATCGGGCCGATCGGCGTCCTGCTCTGTCGTCGGGGCTGGACGGCCGCACATCGGGCTCCACCGGAACCGTTATGACCTCTGCTCCAAAGAAGCGGCGGAGCATGCCGATCACGGGCTCCAGTTCTCCGCCCCGTTGCAATGCCACCACGGCTGCCGGGCGGCACAATTCCATCTTGTGGTACTTCAGGGTCTCACCACCGACCCCCGAGATCACACCGGTCGTGTCGATGACAACCGTTTCGGCCGACTGCCGAGCCTGTTCTACCAAGGCGGCGGTGGCAATGACCTGCTGGAGGACCAACCGTTCGGCGCTGATTCCGCCAACGAAGTGAAGGGCATCGGGCCGATCGAGTTGCTCCATGTCTGCCTGGTTGCGAACCACCTTGAGGGAAACACAACTAGGCGGGCCGATCGAGCTATTGCCGATGTCAGCGTCGACGTAGCCGACCGTGCGACCCGCATCGACAGCGGCGCCAAGGATCCGACGGGCCATGGTTGTCTTGCCGGTGTCGATGGCCCCGATCAGCATCACCGAGGCAACTTCGGCGAGTTGCTGGGCTATTTCCTGATGGA
>CAZPIZ010000014.1:0-21865 GCA_964586615.1 uncultured Acidimicrobiaceae bacterium
CGGCTTGCTGGTTGCTTTGGTATGTCGGGTTAAAGAACATTGACCAGCAGAGAGTGATGAGGTTGTCGGGATGGTGGTCGCCGCCCTCGTGTCGTTGCTTGATGTGGTGCGGTTGCAATCTGTGACGGCTCGGACATCCTTCGATCGAGCATTGTCCCTGATCCCTTTGGAGCACGAAAGCACGGATCGCCGGTGGGATTGCCTCGGTCCTGTGGGAAACCGCGAAAGGCCCATTGCAGTCGGTATAGATGACACGGGCGCTCCCGTTGCACAGTATCTCGGCCAGGGAGTTCGGCCCGACGCGGAGCCCGTTGCTCGTGGTGGCTCCCGCTTCCCCATGGGTGGGGGCGGCAACTGAGGCGTCTACGAAAACCTCGGCCACAACGACCGCTCGGCCCGGCTGCTCGGTCTCCGATCCTCCGGTGAGGCTGTCGAGGCAGACATCGGTAAGGGCATCAGCCAGGAGTTGGCCCTGCGATTGATCGGGGATGCTCGGAAAAGAGGACGCTCGTTGGCGGAGCGCCTTGTCGACGATTTGGCCGTCGACGCCGTGGATCTGACCCCACAACTTGTACATCGAGGAGTCGAGGTTGGGTTGAATGACCAGGTAGCGATCCTCGAACGATGCTTGCTCCTGTAGGGGTGAGATCTCCTTCAGTTGGAGGATCAGGCCGTAGATGCGGCCGAGCGAGTAGTTCTCGGCTGCGTCCGCTACTTGCTCGGCGGTGGCACCAGCTTGTGATAGACGGAGGAGGAGCGAAGCCCGGTCAAGACCCCAGGACCCGGACTTCATCTTCTCGACGGTGGATTGGTCGCTCGACCTCGCAACCTGCATGAGTCGGGCGGCGGTCTGATGGGAGACATCGAGGTGGGCCTGAACCCAGTCGTCCATGCAGCGATCGCCGTCACCAAGATCGACCTGGAGTTGGTCGAGCAGCCGAAGGTCGCCGGCCTGTTCGGCCCGAAGCCGAGAGATTTCGGCTTCTTTGGCAAGGACTCGACACTCCAACTCGTCGACCTTCTGGCTCCAATTCGCCTCCGAATTCCAACCCTCGAACATGTGTTCGATTGTATCGGACCGCCATGACAGATTCCATACCCTTGAAGGATGAAGTTGAACGCTCCGGAGATGTGGGGTTCCCGGTTCCATCCGCCAAAAACCGGGAGCTCGGCTCAAACTTTGGGACCCGAAGCAATCGCCCAGACCGACCCGGATCCCTCCATGTTCCTTCGCTGCTTCCGAGGCGAACGGACTAGCTGTCACCTGACCCAACGCCCACTACGGGCGTTCCGCTGAGACCGTTTAGCCTCACCCTATGGTGATCTCACGCCCCGGCACTTCGGGCTGTGACTGACCACACCGATCCTGAGAACCATTCCGCAGACTGCCCGTTCGTTGTCGATCGGGTGGCGATGCTCCAGCGTTGGGATCGGCTGACCTTCCTCCATTGGAGCTACGACGTTGATGTTGTACAGCAATTGCTTCCACCGGGTTTGGTCGTGGAACCGTTCAATGGGTCGGCCTGGGTTGGGTTGGTGCCATTCTTTATGGAGGTGAAGATCCCTCGTCTTGGTCGGATTCCGTGGCTGTTCGAATTTCCGGAGACAAATGTGCGTACCTATGTCCGCGGGCCTTCTGGCGATGCCGGGGTGTGGTTCTTTTCGCTGGACGCGGCCAGATTGGCAGCGGTGATCACAGCCCGCAGCACCTACCGGGTTCCGTACTTCTGGTCGCAAATGAGGGTGTCCCGCCAGCGCCAGGTGATGCGCTATTCGGCACGGCGTCGGTGGCCCGGTACGGGCCACGTTGGATCATTGGTCGAGGTCGAAATCGGTGATCCCTACCGCCCCGACGAACTCGGTGAGTTTGACCATTTCCTTACCGCCCGATGGACCCTGTACGGGACATGGGGTCGGAGGTTGCTGATGGCGCGTGCCCAGCATTCACCATGGCCCCTATACCGAGCCCGAGTCCTGAAGCTAGAGGATGGTCTTGTGGAGGCCACAGGCCTGCCCGGTCCAGAAGGACCTCCCATAGTGCACTGGTCTCCAGGCGTTGATGTGCGGGTTGGCTACCCGTGGTTGGTGTCGTGATGCGGTTGTCCCGGCGTCAGGGGGTGTCGCCCGCCCGATTCTCCAGAACCTTCATCACCGACTCGAGGTCGACGCCTCGCTGCGCCAACAGGACGAGTAGGTGATAGACGAGGTCGGCTGCCTCTTCACTCACTCGATTGGGGTCGCCGCCCACGGCGTGGTCTTTGGCTGCCAGCAACACTTCGACTGCTTCCTCAACCACTTTCCGCCCGGCTGCTTCGACCCCTCCTTCGAGTAGCGAGACTGTGTAAGACCCTTGTGGGCGCATCTCGGCTCGATCGTGGATGGTCTGCCACAGCCCATTTAAGACTCCGAAGCGGGCCTCGGTGTCTCCGAAGCAGCTCACCGAACCGGTGTGACAGGTCGGCCCGGCCGGAATTGCCCGGATCAGCAGCGCGTCGGCATCGCAGTCCTCAGAGATCGAGACCAGCGACAGCGTGTTGCCGCTGGTCTCGCCCTTCTTCCAGAGTTGTTGGCGGCTGCGCGAATAGAAATGGACCAGCCCCGTCTCGCGCGTCAATTGCAGCGACTCCTCATTTACATACCCGAGCATCAACACCTGTCCGGTGTGATCGTCCTGCACTATCCCGGGGATCAACTCGTCGCTCATGCGGCCACCCTCACCGGAAAGCCGGCGGCAGCCAGGGCTTCCTTAACTTCGGCGATCGACAACTCTTGGCGATGAAACAACGACGCTGCCAGGACCGCCTCGGCTCCGGCGGTGACCGCGGCAACGAAGTCAGCGGGTGATCCGGCTCCTCCCGAGGCGATGACGGGCACCTCCACCGCCTCGGAGACCAACGAGATGAGGTTGAGGTCATAGCCATTCTGGGTGCCATCGCGGTCCATCGAGGTCAGGAGAATCTCTCCCGCTCCCAATTCGACCCCGCGCCGGGCCCACTCGACGACATCAAGACCGGTTCTCTCGCGGCCGCCCACGACCACCACCTCGTAGCGGGCACCGGCGCGCCGGGCATCGATGGCCAGCACCACGCATTGACGCCCGAAGCGGCGACCGCAGGCTTCGAGCAGCGACGGATCCCGCACGGCAGCGGTGTTCACGCTGACCTTGTCGGCTCCGGCTCGGAGGGCCGCCTTCATGTCCTCGGGAGAACGGATGCCGCCGCCAACGGTCAGTGGGACGAATACCTCTGAGGCTGTCCGTCGGACGATGTCGAGAGTTGTCAGTCTCTGCTCCGGGGCGGCTCCGATGTCGAGGAACGTGATCTCGTCGGCGCCCTCGGCGGCATAACGGGCGGCCAGTTCCACCGGGTCGCCCTCGTCGCGTAGGTCGATGAAGTTGACCCCTTTGACCACTCTTCCCCCGATCACGTCGAGGCAGGGAATGACCCGCTTACGCAACAAAGGACACCTCGGCACAGAGGGAGACGAAATTGGCCAGCATGCGAAGCCCGGCGGAACCGCTTCGCTCCGGGTGGAACTGGACGCCGTAGTAGTTCCCGCTGGACACGGCCGAGACGAAGACATCCTCGTAGTCGGTCAGCCCGATGATCACGTCCGGGTCGTCCGGGACGGGAGCGAAGGAATGGACGAAGTAGAAGGTGTGATCGGTCCCGGTGAGAAGAGGGTGCGAGCCATCGACATCGTTCCAACCGATGTGGGGCAATCGGGGAGTGCCCTCGAGTCGCCGCACCACCCCTGGTATCAGACCCAGGCACGGTGAATCGTCCTCCTCCGAGTGGTCGAACAGAACCTGCATGCCTACGCAGATTCCGAGCAAGGGAACCTTTAGCCCACGCAAGCTTGCCGCCAGACCGGCGGCCTCGATTCCCGCCATCACCGTGGCGGTGGCTCCGACTCCGGGAAGGACCACGCCATCGGCGGCGGTGATCATCGCCGGGTCGGCAGAGATCTCGACCTCGGTACCGCTGGCGGCGAGGCCCTGGGAGATCGAGACCAGGTTCCCGGCTCCGTGGTCGACGACAACAAGGCGGGTCACAGGGTTCCCTTGGTGGATGGAATGCCGCTGCGCCGCGGGTCGATCGTCACCGCAGCCGCCAGGGCCCGTCCCAGCGCTTTGAAGGCGGCTTCGGCGACGTGATGGTCATTCGATCCGGTCGAGGTGATATGAAGCGTCAACCCGGCAGTCCGGGTGAGGGCCTCGAGCAGGTGGGGAATATTTTGGGTCGTCAGCGTTCCGACATGGTCGGTGCGGAGTTGAAGATCGAGCACCGCATAAGGCCGTCCCGAAATGTCGATCGCCACCGAGGCCCGCGCCTCATCCATCGGTACAACCGCATCGCCGAATCGGGTGATACCGGAGCGATCTCCCAGGGCCTTTGAGATCGCCTCCCCCAGAGCCAGGGCGGTGTCCTCAACACTGTGATGGTCGTCAATATCGAGGTCGCCCTTGGTTGTGACGTCGAGATCGAAGAGACCGTGGTGGGCGAAGGCGGTTAGCACGTGATCGAAGAAGCCGACCCCGGTGTCGATATTGGATCGACCGGTGCCATCGAGGTCGATGGTCAGCGTGATCCGGGTTTCGCTTGTACTGCGTTCAACGGTGGCGGTACGACCCATCGGTACCGACCCTCACTTTCTCTTTGCTTCGAATCGAACTGTGGCCGCCAGGGCGTGGGCGGTGAGCCCCTCGGCTCTGGCGAGGGTGGTGATGGTCGGGGTAAGGGTTTCCAGTCCCTCACGGGTTAGGCGTTGCTCCTGGCGCCACGATCCGTAGTCCTCGATCTGGAGGGGATTGCATGCCCCGGCCAGGCCACCTGTCGGGAGGACGTGATTGGCACCGGTGGCGTAGTCACCGGCCGACTCTGCCGACCACGGCCCGATGTAGACGGACCCGGCCGAGGTGATGCGGGCGGCGTCGGCATCGGGGCGGGCGGTGGCAATCGAAACGTGTTCGGCCGCGTAGTCCTGAGCGAACATCAGGGCGCTCTCGTGAGTTGAGGTGATGACTACCAAGCCGTTGGTGTCGAGGGTCTGGCGAAGAATCGAACTTCGCTCTAGCGAGGGCGTGAGGCGTTCGATCTCGGCCAGGACACGACCCGGTAGGTCGGCATCGGTCGTCACCAGAACCGCCGGGGAATCGGGACCATGCTCGGCCTGACAGAGAAGATCCACTGCCACCAATCGCGGGTCGGCGGTGCCATCCGCCAAAACCAGAACCTCGGACGGACCGGCGGGGAGGTCGATAGCGACATCTCCGAACACGGCGAGCTTGGCGGCGGTGACCCAGGCGTTGCCGGGTCCGACGATTTTCTCGACCCGGCCGAGCTCGCCGGCACCGTACGCCAAGGCCGCGATGGCCTGGGCGCCGCCGATAGTCCAGATCTCGGTTGCGCCCGCCAGAGCCGAGGCTGCGGTTACCAAGGGGTTGGGCTCTCCGTCGTCGGAGGCGGGGGAGACCGCCACTATCTCGTTGACACCGGCGAGGCGGGCCGGGATGACCGTCATCAGGGCCGTGGACGGGAGCGGGGCGCTGCCACCGGGTATGTAGACCCCAACCCTGCGCAGGGGCGTCCAGCGCCTGGTGATCTCAACTCCGGGATTCGTGACGATTGTCAGGGTCTTCGGAAGCTGGGCGATGTGAAAGGACTCGATGGCAGCGATGGCTCGATCCAACGCCTGGCGCAGGTCCTCGTCCAACGAAAGGATGGCCTCGTCGATCTCGGCGACGGTGACACGGCGAAAGCCACCACCGAAGGTTCGTGCATAGTCCTCAACCGCGTCGGAGCCGCGGCGCATCACATCTCGACAGATTTCGGCGGCCTTGGCGCGCACGTCTTGATCCGGCACCGCCGATCGACGCAGGAGTGTTTGCCGCTCGGCCGGGGAAAGCGCATCGAGCAGGATCGTTCTCATGGAACCATTTGCTCGATGGGAAGGACCAGGATGCCATGTCCACCGGCTTCCTCGAGCCGGGGGAGCAGATTCCAGATGTCGTCTGCGGCCACCACCGAGTGGATGGCCACCATCCCTTCCTCGGCCAGGGGAACGACCGTTGGTGCCTCGAGGCCGGGGATCAGGGTGGCGATCGAGTCGACCGCATCGGCGGGGGCGTTGAGCAGCAGATAGCGCTTGCCGCGGCCCGCCACCACCGCCCGAAGAGCCGTTGCCACCCGGCTGGCGGCGCCGTTGGTTGTTGCTGGACCTGCGACCAGGACTGCCTGAGAGGCGAGGACCAGTCCGACCTCTCGAAGGCCGTTGACCATCAGAGTCGAACCGGTCGAGACCAGATCGACGATGCCGTCGGCCACACCGAGTTTGGTTGCAACCTCGACCGAACCCCGCAATGGCACCACGGTGATGTCGATGTCGCGCTCGGCGAAGAAACGATCGGTGGTCCTGGGATGGGCGGTGGCGATTCGCAGGCCGGCCAGGTCTTCGACCTTCTCCACGGTCGACCCGGTCGGCACCGCCGCTGCCAGCCGGCAGTGTCCGTAGGCCAGCTCGGCCAATACCTCGAGATCGGTTCCATATTCGGCCAGGAGGTCTTGTCCTGTGATGCCGAGCTCGGCCACCCCGTCGTTGACCAGTTCGGGGACGTCCTCGGTGCGCACGAACAGGAGCTCGATGTCGGCGTTGCGGGCCATCACTGACAGGGCGCGATCGGTGGTCTCAAAGGAGAGGCCGGCGGTGCGGATCAGATCGATGGTGGGCTGCTGGAGCCGGCCTTTGTTGGGTATGGCGAGCCGGATCATCGGTGCCTCTTCCTGCGGAGTCGATCCAGAACCAGCCGGTAGCCCCCGGAACCGTGCTGGAGCCACTGATTGATCCTTGTGATGGTGGCGGTGGAGGCGCTCGTCTCCTCGGCGATCTGCCGATAGGGATGTCCTTGATCCAACAACCGCACCACTGCCCAACGGTGGGAGAGATCGGTCAGTTCCCGGAGGGTGCAGAGGTCGCGGAAGAAGGCCGCCGCCTCTTCCTCGGTACGGAGTGTCAACACCGCCTCGAAGAGTGCGGAAGTGTCATTTGATCGCCATCCCTGGGTTGTAGTCATGTGTATCACTGTGTTAGCGTGCTAAAACACTAAACCATCCGGAGGGATCGGTCAAGTTGCCTGTGATGTCAAGATGTTTGTGATTCCCGCCGTCGATGTCCTTGACGGCAAGGTCGTGCGCCTGTTGCGGGGCTCCTTTGCAGAGGTCACGGTGTACGGCCATGATCCGGTGGCTGTCGCCGCTGGTTGGATCGAAGGCGGGGCAGACCTGGTCCATCTGGTCGACCTGGAGGGAGCGAGATCGGGCCGGCCCGACAGATCGCTCTGGCAACGGTTTGCCGCAGCCGGGATCCCGTTCCAGGTGGGGGGAGGCATCCGCGATGCTGCTACCGCCCGTTCGGCGTTGGACATGGGAGCCGCCCGGGTGGTGTTGGGAACTGCGGCCGTCTGGAACCCCCAGATCCTGTCCGAGGTCGGGAACCCAGAGAGAGTGATGGCCGCGGTCGACGTTGCCGGTGGCGAGGCCCGGGGAGAGGGGTGGGGGGAGAAGGGCCTCAGCCTCGAGGACGTGCTGGCGGGCCTCCAGACCAACTGCGTCAACCGGATGCTGGTCACCTCCATCTCCAGAGACGGGACGATGGCCGGTCCCGATCTGACCTTGATTCAACGGGTCAAGCAGCTGGCTCCGGAAATGGCACTGATCGCCTCGGGGGGGGTGGGCGAACTATCAGATCTGCGAAAGCTGGCCGATGCCGGATGCGAGGCGGCCATCGTCGGTCGTGCCATCTACGAGAACCGTTTCACCCTCGAAGAAGCGCGGGCGATCTCCTAAGAACGATCCGCCGCAACCGTTCGAGCAGTGTCAAGGTCGGGGCCGATCCCGATCCGCACGTCAGAACCGTCGCATACGACAACTCCGGCCCGGCCGTCGCCGGAATGGACCAGTTGTTCCGAACCGGTCTGGTCGACCTCTGAGTGATCCGGGAATGCAGCCAGCTCCCACGACACCATCGAGTCGCACAGGGATTCGGAGCCGTCGCCGGTGTCGACGAGGCTGATACCGACCGCGGTGTCGCTTCCCCGGGACCACGCCGCGGCCTCCCCGCCACCCCAGCCCCGGGCTCGTTCCCGGGGATCGGACAGGGCATTGGCGGGGTTGTCACCGGGAGCGGAGAACAGCATCAGCAGGTCGATCGAACCGAATCCAACCTGGCGGAGGCTTTGCCAGCCGCTCCCCGGAGTACCGGGCGGGCTCGGATCGATGGCTTCGGTTCGGTCCTGGTAGCGCTCTGGGAACAGGATCTGGGAGGTGTTGGAGGGAGGATCGTCGTAGGCGGCGTCGACCGCACCCCAGCCGCCGTCGGCGTAGAGGCTGCAGGTGAAGCTCATTCCCTCGAGGTAGGGAAGCTGGGCTCCGTTTGAGAGCACGTAAGGAAACTCGCCCGCCTCTTGCTGGGCGCCGAGAACTCGCGGGTCCATCATCATCGCAAGCTGTTCATCGAACCCGAGCGCTCCCAATGAGAACTGTTGCATTCCGAGGGTGGCGTCCCCCTCGATTAAGGCCTGCTGGGCGCGGATGACCTCGGGATCGGCCCGCGGGTCTTTGATGGCTTCTGGGATCCCGAGCCTGGCGTCGGTGAGGGCATGGATCATCTCGTGGGCCAGCGTGATCTGATCGATGGCCGCCAATGGTTGACCCTGTGATATTTCGCTTGGGCCGGGCGTTGCCACCACCAGCTCGGCGGTCTCCGGGTCGTAGTAACCGGCCACCCCGGAATCGAGGAGGTCGAGCTGCGCTTCAAGGAGGTCGTAGCCAGGAGGGATCATCCCCAGGGCGACCAGCACCCGGGTGTCGAAGTCGGCGAGGTCAGATGGATAGCCCTCTTCGACCAAGGCCCGAACCCGCTCGGCCATCTCGGCGGGGCTGACGAAGATGGGCTCGACGTCGGAAGGAAAGCGCAGGCCCCTGAGCTCCTCGACCGCCTTGGCGATGTCATCGACCTGAGCCTCGGGCGACTCGTCCCCGACCTCGAATGAACCGGGTGCGCCGGTGAGGCATGATCCGAGGTTGCCAGAGGGGTCAAGGCCGCCAAACAGGCCGCCGAGGTCTCCCGACTCGCCGCCCAGAAGGCCACCGAGCAAATCCTCCAGCCCTCCGGAGTCACCCCCCGCCAGCTCGCCCAACAAGTCTTCGATGCCCAGGCCGTCGGCGTCCCCACCGCCGAGGAGACCACCGAGGATCCCGCCGCCCTCCTCGGTGGCCGAAAGCTCATCTTCGAGGTCTGCGATCCTGTCTTGGGCATCGCTGAGGTCGGACCTGACCGCAGCCAGCTGTTCGTTGACCTGGGACATCCGGACCGCTCCGAACACAGCCCATCCTCCAAGCATGAGCACCAGAAGGCCAAGCACGACCGTGACGACGATGGCGGAGTTCGGCCAACGGGAGGACGACGGCGACTGCATGATTGGAAAGGTATCGGTCCCCAGGTCGTATTGGTAGAGGGCTAGGAGGCTGCTGCCCGGCTCCGTTGCCAGCGTTCGATGGCACCGATCAGATGCTCCCAGCTGACCTTGTTGGCGTTTCGATCCTCTCGCAAGGCGGCCAGGGCTGCCTCCCGTAAGACCCCGGAGAGATCGGCCATCGACATGCCGTCGGTGACGTCCGCCAGCCTCTGCTTGTCGACTTCGGGGGCAAAGGGCACGTCGGACAGGTCGATCAGGGCCCGGCGGGCCTTGGGATCGGGTAGACCGAGTTCGATCTGGGTCTCGAACCTGCCGGCCCGAAGCAGGGCCGGGTCGATGAGGTCTGCCCGGTTGGTGGCCCCGATCACCGCCACGTTGCCACGATCGGTGATTCCGTCCATCTCGGTGAGGAGCGCCGCTACCACCGAATCGGTGACGTTGGTGGTCGACCGCCCTCTGACCGGTGCGAGGGCGTCGATCTCGTCGAAGAAGATGATGGAAGGGGCGGCGGCGCGGGCCCTGGCGAACACTTCCCGTACCCCCCGCTCCGATTCACCGACGTACTTGTCCAGTAACTCCGCACCCTTCACCGGAAAGAACGCCGCACCGGCCTCGTGGGCCAGAGCGCGGATGACGAAGGTCTTGCCGGTTCCGGGAGGTCCGTAGAGAAGGATGCCGCGGGGCGGGTCGATGCCCATCGCCTTGAAGCGGCCCGGTTCCGTGACCGGCCACACCACGGCTTCGATTAGACGCTGCTTCACCTCGTCGAGGTTGGCAACCTTATCGAAGCCGTAGTTGGGCATCTCTCCGAGAGCGATCGAGCCGAGCGACGGGGTTGTCCCTTTGACGGCGTCGAGGATGTCGTCGGTGGTCAACTTCCCGGGGTGGCCTGACCTGACGGTGCGGGCGAGGCGGGTGGAGGCGTGGATGACCGAGGCAACAACATCGGCCCCGCTGAACCCGGCCGACCGGGCGGCCAGCAGGTCGTAGTCGATGTCCTCGGTGGGAACCAAAGTCAGGGCCGCCTCGAAGAGAAGCCGCCGACGGTTCAGATCCGGGGGCGGGATCGAGAGCGAACGCGGGAGCAGGGGGCTGTGGGCGATCGCCGGGTCGAGGTTGGCCCGGGAGGTGACCCCAAGGACACAGGCCATGCCACCCTTTTCGGAGACGGCATCGAGGAACCAGCGGAGAACTGCGCCTACCTGAGTCTTGAAAGGTGCAAGCCCTTCTTCACCGGCGACGGCTTCGAGCCTGTCGACGAAAATCACGGTGGGTCCGCTGT
The DNA here is from genome assembly GCA_964586615.1 of uncultured Acidimicrobiaceae bacterium. Lineage (GTDB taxonomy): Bacteria > Actinomycetota > Acidimicrobiia > Spongiisociales > ZC4RG35 > DATEEG01. The sequence goes on from CAZPIZ010000014.1 coordinate 10,758, forward strand.
TGGATTTCACCGCCGCCTCCAGCACATCCAGCAGCCGGTCTGGCTTGAAGATCTGATCTACCGTCACCTCGTGGACCCGAGCACCGGACTCGGCCGCGGCCGCTGCCACCAGTTCGGATTTCCCGCAGCCGTGGGGCCCTTCCAGCAGGACCCCTGCCACCCTAGGAAGTCCCCAGGCGGCTGGGAGGTTGTCGGGGGAGGTGAGCAAAGACAGCCAGCCCGTGAGCAGATCCTTTTCGGCATCAAGACCGGCGAGGAGGGCTTCGGCGGTGGTGGGGCCAGGAGGGGCCTGAGGTTCGGGATTTGAGGTTCCAGGTTCGAGGTTTGCGACTTCCGTCTTCCGAGCTCCGTCTTCCGTCTTGGAAACGAATCTGGTGCCGGCTCCGATCAGACCGGCCCCGGTTGGCGCGATTTGCTTGACGATGAAGACCAGGGGTTCGGGGCGGGACAAGTAGGAGCCCGCCACCTCGACCCTGTCGCCGGTCGACATCGGGCGACCCTGGAGGCTGCGAACCAGGAGTTTGGGGTCGACCTCGAGCTTGTCGGCATCGATAACAACCATCTCCGCCGGGCCAAGAACCGCCCGCACCGCATCAACCGATTGACCTTCGCTCAGTTGGGCGTTGGCGAGGGTGATGGGTCCGAGCTCGAGTGCGGTGGGTTCGGGGGTATCGCCACCTTGGACCAGGAAATGGGTGCGACCGACCTTGAGAACGCCCCCGAATGGGAGGCCCAACGCCTTGAGAAGGGTGGAATCGGCGCGGGCGACCGGGTCGGTGCCCTTCCTGACCACAAATCGCATCCAATCACCTCCTTTTCTTGGGCACCTCTTTCGGGCTTTTTGGGCACCTCTTTCGGGCGATGGTAGGGGTGCTCAGGCAGCCCGCAGATGTGGGATTGGCGCCGAGGGCAATGTCAGCGGTCCGGAGGAATCGACCACTCTGACGTCGCCCGACGTCATCCACCGCCAGATCAGGTGGGCCTCCTCCGCCGCTGCCACCGAGGGCGGAACCGGGCCCGAGGGTGGCACCGGACCGCCTAATAGAAGGCCACCTGCCAGAAGCGGAGGCTGCTCGTCGTTGCCCCACGCCGCCGTCAGCAGCCCTTGCTCGACGACCACCCGGTCGCCGCCAAGGCTCTCCAATTCGATCCGCCCGGCTTCCGAGAGTGCCCGCCAGGCCCGTTGCCGTTCCAGGGCTCGGGCGAGCGCCCGATGACGATCACGCATCTGGGCGGCTTCCTCGAATCGTTGTTCTGTCGCCAGGCGGCGCATCTTGACCTCGAGCGGTTCCAACAGGTTGGCCGGGGACCGGCCCGCCAGCGAGATGATCTCGTCGATCATCCGGCGATAATCCAGGGCGTCGACCCCGCCGGCGCACGGGCAGGTCGAAACTCCAATTTGGGCTGGGGCACATTGACCGGCTCTGCTCCCGGCCCGACCAGCGCAACGGCGTATGGCCGTTGCCGCCCACAGTGCCTCCGTCACCTGGTCGGCGGCTTGCTTCGATCGAAACGGTCCAAGCCACCACAAACCCGGGCTGGCAAAGCCATGTGCCTGGCTGAGCCGTGGGTAGGCCTCGTCGGTGATCTTGACGAACAGCTGGCGGCGGGGCGGGCGAGACCTCTGGTTGAAGCGGGGCCGGTGTGCGTGGATGAGCCGTAGTTCGGTCACTTCGGCCTCCAGGGTGTTGACGCAGACGCGGTGGTCGATCCGATGGAGCTGGCGGAGCATGTCGGCGATCCGGCGGCGGTCGTCGCCATAGAAATAGCTACGAACCCGGGTCCGGAGGTTGTCGGCCTTGCCGACATAGATCACTTCTCCGGCCCGGTCCGAGAACAAGTAGACGCCCGGGCGCCGGGGGAGCCCGTCGGCGAGGCCGATCTTCGCGTAGTACGCCGAACCCCGGGCCGTCGGTAGTTGCAAAAGATCATCCAGACCGGTGACACCAAGCGAGCCCGCTCTCTCGAGCAGGGCGTGGAAGACGTGAGCGGTTGCCCGGGCATCGTCGAGGGCCCGATGGGTGGGCGGTATTGGAGATCTGAGATGGACCGCCAGAGTGGCAAGGGTGAGGTCGCGTACCTCGGGTCGGATCAGCCGGCGCGCCAATCTCACCGTATCGACAACCCGCCGGGTCAATGGCTCGGTTCCGGCCAGGGGGTAGTCCAACCGGCGGGCGGCCGCGTCCAGAAATGAGAGGTCGAAACGGATGTTGTGCCCGACCAGAACCGCGTCGTGACAGAACTCGAGGAAGGAGGGGAGCACGGCCTCGATCCGAGGGGCCTCGCACACCATGGCTTGGGTGATGCCGGTCAGGATCGTGATGAACGGCGGTATGCCGGTGCCCGGGTTGACGAGGGTTTGGAAGGTGCCCATGACCTCGCCGCCACGGTATTTGACGGCGCCGATCTCGGTTATCTCGCAGGTGTTGGCCGATCCTCCCGTGGTTTCGAGGTCGAGCACACAAAAGGTGACGTCATGCAACGGCACCCCGAGGTCGTCGAGAGCGATTTGACCGGCGATAGCCACCGGCCGAACGATAAGTCGAACGTATGTTCGATGTCAAGGAACAACGGCCAGAGGAAGAACAAGTTTGTTAGCTTCGGGAGCGCTGGCGCACGGTCTCAAACATCAGCACCGCCGCCGTTACCGAGGCGTTGAGGGAATCGGCCTCACCGATCATCGGCAATGTGACCAGGTAGTCGGCGGCCTCGAGCCACGGGCCGGACAGCCCTTCGTTCTCATTGCCGATGGCGATCGCAATCGACTTGGTGAGGTCGAGATCCCATGGCGCCATCCCTGCTCCAACCGTTGCGGCAACCATTGTGATCGAGCGATCCTTCAGGAAAAGAATCGTGTTGGTGGTGGTGGCAACCGCCACCGGCACCGTGAACAGGGTGCCGAGTGATGCTCGAACGACGTTGGGGTTGACCAGATCGGTGGTGGGATCGGCAACGACAACAGACGCCCCGGCTCCATCTGCCGAGCGGAGGATGGCTCCCAGGTTGCCCGGTTTCTCCATCGCTTCAACAACGAGGACCAAAGGTGGAGTCGATAGCTGCAATCTGTCGAGACCGAAGTCGGGGGTGATGGCGACCGCGAGGTTCCCGTCCCGTCCGTAGGCGATCTTTTCGAAGGCGCTTTCCCCGACCTCAACTGCACGTTCGATGTGGGGGGACGCAAGAGGCTCGGTGCCGCTTGACCAGTAAAGGGTCCTGACTTGCACCCCGGCGGCCAGCGCCCGTTCGATCTCTGCTCTTCCTTCGATCAAGAAGAGCCCGGTCGCTTCCCTTTCGGAGCGTTTGTGAAGGGCAGCGACGGCCTTGAGCTCGGGGTTGGTCGGTGAGGTGAGCATGTCGATTACAACCCTGACTCCCGGTTGGGTGCCCAGGTCTGCCAGTGGATCACCTGGTCGTCGGAGCGCCACCCTCGTTTGAGCGAGCTCGAGCGGCGGTCCGGGGCCGGGTGCCCGACCGTCACTATCCCGATGGGAACCATCGAGGCCGGAATCTTCAGCAGACTCCTGAGATCGTCGGCTTCTGCGCCGAGGAAGCCGGCGGCGAGGCCTTCGTCCACGGCGGTCAACAGCACCAACATCAATGCCGCGCCGGCATCGACCCACCAGAACGGCACCGGCCACTCGATCTCGTCGCCCTGATCGCTGACCTTGTCGGGCTCCCGGTAGCGCCGGTGGTAGGCATCTTCGGATATGCAGATCACAACGTGGGCCGGGGCTCTCGATATCCACGGGTCAAAGCCGGCCGCCACGTAATCGGGCTCGTCACACAAGTTGGCGACCGCCTGGCGAAGATCTGGATCGGTGACGATCACAAAGGCAGTGCCCTGACTGAACCCAGCGGATGGAGCCCTGCGGCCCGCCTGCACAATGCGTTCCAGAGCGTCCTCGGCAACCGGGTCGGGCAAGTAGTTGCGGACCATCCTCCGCAGGCGAAGTACTTCCTGAAACTCCATCAAGCCTCTCTCGAGACTCCAAACCTGATCGCCCGGACCAAACCGATGGCGATGGCGATGAGGCCTACCGCCAGGGTCAGGAGCATCGTTCCGCTGGTGAGGGCCAGCATGCCTGAAATAAGCAGCGTCAGGCCTAGACCGGCCAGGAGGAACAACCTCCAATGCGGTCGCCGGTGGGCGTCGACCAGCCGCTCTGGATCGATGGTCCCGAACCAAAGCAGCATTGCGATCGTCCCACACAGGACCACTATCTGAAGGCTTCCGGCAGTGGCGAACAGGAACATGTAGAGAAGCCCGGCGCACACCGCCAGGCCAAAACCGATGGTCTTGAACCCTTCCACCAACCGGGGATTCACGAGGCGATCAGCTCACGCACGCCGGGATGGCGGATCTGTCCGTCATGGGTGACGCAGGCCTGGTCGATTATCTCGTCTTCAAAATCGAGTTCTCCGTCAACACCGATCAGGTTGACGAAGGCAGCGACATTCCTGGCGTACATCTGGCTGGCGTCGTACGGCTTCCGGGCCGCAAGATTCGTATAGCCGATCACGCTCACCCCATCCAGCGTGACCACCTCGTCGCGCTCGGTCACCCCGCAGTTGCCACCCGTCGATGCTGCCAGATCCACTATGACCGAGCCAGGTCGCATGGTGGCAACCGTTTCTCTGGTGATGAGCAGGGGGGCCCGGCGGCCCGGTATCGAGGCGGTGGCCACCACCACGTCGGAAGCTGTGACGTAGGGAGCGAGTCCGGCGAGGACGGCCTGTTCCGAGGTGGAGTCGAGTTCACGGGCGTAGCCGCCGCTGGTTGATTCATCCTGGGGGGCGAGGTCGAGTTGGACGAAGGTGGCGCCGAGGCTTCGAACCTGTTCCGCCGCCGCCGCCCGGACGTCGAACCCCGATACCACCGCTCCCAGCCGACGACAGGTTGCGATCGCCTGAAGTCCCGCGACACCGGCACCCAATACCAGGACTTTTCCGGGGGGCACCGTGCCGGCGGCGGTCGTCAGCATCGGAAAGAACCGGATAGCGGTCGCGGCGGCCTCAAGTGCCGCCTGGTAGCCAGCCACCGTGGCTTGCGAGGATAAGGCATCGATCATCTGGGCCCGGGAGATGCGGGGGACCAGTTCGAAGGCGAGAGCGGTGGTGCCCTTGTCCGCCAGCCTGGCGATGTCATCGGGCCGTTCCAGTGGTTTGAGGAGCCCGATGATCATTCCACCACCCGGCAGGTCCGGGGGCAGATCGATAGCGGTCACCAACCGGCGACCGAGGGCGCTCTTCCGGTCGACGAGCTCGGCGCCGGCCGCCCGATAGCCCGAATCGGGAAACCCGGCGGCGACTCCGGCTCCTTCTTCCACCACGACCACATTGCCGGCCTTGGTGAGCCGGCCGACGCCTTGGGGAGTCACGGCAACCCGCCGTTCTCCCGAGGCTCTCTCTGCAGGTACTCCAATTTCCATCGTTGTGCATGCTGGCACGCTCCGGTACGTCTGGCGTCTCGCGTTCTGACGTCTCGCCTTTCTCGTCCCATCTGTGCCACACTGCCACGAGATGATCTGGCCGCCGGATCCCAGGGTGCTGTACACCAGAGGTCAGGGATGCGCCGAACTGGCCGACCTTCTCTCCTATTCCGCCACTCGTGTCGCGGGTGACCTCGCCGAAGCATGCCTCGATTCCAGAGCCGATCTGCTGGTCACGCGCCGGCCACCCGGAGGTTTCGATTTGGTGAGCGTCGCCGTCCCGATCGACTTCCAACCCACCGAGATCAAAGCCGTGGTCGCAGCCGTGGCCGGTGGTCGTCATTCGGAGCTGAATGCATCGTTGGCCGAGGCAATAGGCCGTCGGCTGGGTGTTGAGACGTTTGTAGCCACCGCCTACTTCGCCGAGGCGGCCAAGCCGGAGGCAGAGCAGACCCTTGACAGGGTGGCCTCCGGACTGCCGGAGATGTCGCGCCTGGTCATCGGTGCCGATGATCCGACCGAATTCATCGCCAAGCTCCCGGAACGTTCACTTCTAATCCTCGGAGAGCCCGGCGGCACGTTCTTGTCCAGGCTTTTCTTCGGACCGGGCGCCCGTCTCAAAGCCAAGGCACCGGCCGGGGCGGTGATGGTCCGGTATTCGCCACCAAGGGTCTTCCAGCAAATGTCGGAGCCGGTTTTCTTCGGCCCCATGCATCAGGCTGGAGACAGCTTGCTCCTGCACAACAGCGCTCTCACCGCCGTGGTTGACAATGGAGTGCTCGTTGGCGTGGTTCGACGATCGATCCTGGAGTCGGCCGATCGGGAAGCCACGGTGGCAGAACTGATGGAACCGCCAATTTCGATCCCGTGGGACCGATTGATCGACGAGCTCGAAGATGGGTGGAAACGGGGGGCTGGGCCGATCCCGGTCATCGACCAGGCGGGGCGGCTCATTGGGGCCCTTGGCACCGTCGGCAACTGACCTTCTGGGAGGATGCCCCTGTGGTTCGGTACGGGCCTAGCTCGGAGAGGCGTCGTCGTTGGCGGTTCATCGCCTACGGCTTGCTTGTATTGCTCCTTCTCCTTCACGTGGGCGGTGGGTGGTATTTCGCTGATCAACTCCGGACGGACGCTCTCGTGCCCCAGAATGACGACCCGATCTTCGACATCGCCGTCACCGACGTGGGCCGAGGAATCCTCGGGCTCAGAGCCGTGGAAGGGGAAGACTCCGACCTGACGGCCACCGGAGTCCTCGGTATCGACTGGGGCACGGGATACGGGCAGCTGGGGGAGGTCATTTCCGAAGGACCCGACGGCTCCGTGGTCAGGTCCATGACGCGTATCGACGGCGAAGCACCCGAGGTGGGGGCCTTGGCCGACCTCGACGGGGCCGCTTTTCCCGGCGATCCCGATCGAGCGTTCGGGCTCAGGTACACCGACGTTGAATTCGACACTCCGCTCGGGGCGATGGACGCCTGGGAAATCCTCGCCCCATCCTCGCTTTGGGTGATACACGTGCACGGGCTCGGTGCTCCCCGATCAGAGGCACTGCGAGCCGTGAGGCCCATAACCGAAGCGGGCCACCCCCAGCTCGTGATCAACTACCGCAACGATCCCGGGGAGCCTGCCGATCCCAGCGGCTACTACCGCTACGGCCAGACGGAGTGGGAGGACGTCGCCGGAGCTGTGGATTACGCCGTTTCTCATGGAGCCGAGGGGGTGGTTTTGATCGGCTACTCGACCGGCGCCGCCCACATCCTTTCCTACCTCTATCAGACCCCCGAGAGCCCGGTGCTGGCGGCTGTCCTCGACTCGCCCAATGTCGACTTTGAGCAAACCGTCAACCTCGGTGCGTCGCAGAGACGGCTGCCTCTTCTCCCGCTGCCGCTGCCAGGAACTCTCGTCTGGACTGCCAAGAGGTTGTCTTCGATGCGGTTTGGAATCGACTGGAAAGCCATCGACTACGTCGCCAACGCTGACCAGCTTCGGGTGCCGGTTCTTGTCTTCCACGGGACCGATGACGACACCGTTCCCCTCACCAGCAGCCAGGAGTTCTTCGAGGCCCGGTCTGACCTGGTGCGCTTGGTGATAGTGCCCGGGGCCGGTCACGTCCGTTCGTGGAACATCAGCCCTGAGGCGTACGAGCGCCGCATCACCGAGTTTCTGACCGAAATTTTCCCTCCGGGGTGACTTCAGCAGCCTGACGTTCAATGACCTAAGGGCTCGTAATGGTCCGGGGGCTGGCCACCCTAGGATCGTGCACCCCCACGAGAAGGCTGACCCTGGCAGTACGCGGCTATTACCGCCATCCCACGATCCATCGGGACCAAATCGTCTTTGTGGCCGAGGATGATCTGTGGGCGGTAGGAACCGGTGGTGGACAAGCCCATCGTCTCACTGCCAATCCGGGGACGGAGACCTTTCCCCGTTTCTCACCGGATGGGCGGCAGGTCGCGTACGTTGGCCGGGACGAGGGGCGACTCGATGTATTCGTCATGCCGAGCGATGGCGGAGGCGGCCGGCGGTTGACCTTCTTCGGCTCCAACGCCACCCAGGTTGTTGGCTGGTCTCCTGACGGGGCCAATGTCATCGTCACCACCGATCACCGACAACCCTTTGAGGGGTGGGGGCATCTGTGGGAAGTGCCGGTTGATGGACCCGGCCCGAAGTCCCTTCATTGGGGCCCCTCCAGATCGGTTTCGTTCGAGCGCAATAGGCCAGGGGTGGTGATCGGCCGAAACTCATTCGACCCGGCCCGCTGGAAGCGTTATCGAGGCGGGCGAACCGGCTCGCTTTGGGTCGATCGCGCGGGGGATGGCGAGTTTCTCGAACTCGTCCGGTTGGGGGGGAACCTGGCTGATCCCATGTGGATCGGGCGCCGAATCTTCTTTCTGTCCGATCATGAGGGCGTCGGCAACCTCTACTCGGTGACACCCACAGGCACGGGTCTCGAGCGGCACACACGGCATCGTGATTTCTATGCCCGGTTTGCTTCGACCGACGGACGCAGGGTGGTCTACCACTGCGGGGCCGACCTCTGGGTGTTCGACCCTCGCTTCACCAAGACCGTCAGATTGGATGTCGAGCTTCCTTCATCGCGTCCGCAACGCCAGCGTCGATTCCATTCTCCCGGGCGTTTCGTGGAGGCGATCGACCTCCACCCCCAGGGCCATTCCTTGGCCTTAACCGTGCGCGGTGGCGGCTATACGATGCCCCTGTGGGAGGGGGCGCCAGCACGCCATGGACCGGTGTCGTCGACCCGGCAGCGCTTGACCTCCTGGCTGAGTGATGGAGAGCGGATCGTCACTGTTACCGACGAAACCGGTGAGGAGGCGCTGGCCCTTCGTCGGGCCGACGGCCGAGAGGTGGCCCGGCGCCAGAAGGTGAAACTCATCCAGGGCGACCTGGGGCGGGTACGCACCATCGATCCGGCCCCGGGAGGCGGAGATCTGGTGGCGGTCACCAATCACCGGCACGAGGTCCTGTTGGTGAACCTTGGGCGGGGGAGTGTCGAACGGATTCATCGCAGCCCCTATTCATGGATCGCCGGCACCGCCTGGTCGCCCGACGGAAACTGGCTGGCGTTTGGTGCGGCCGTCTCGCGGACCACGACCAACCTCTTCCTTCACGACACCCGCTCTGGCGAAACCCATCAAGTCGGCCGTCCCGACTTCGATGACTGGGCCCCGAGCTTCGACCCCGAAGGGCGCTATCTCGTCTTTCTCTCGGCCCGGGTCTTTGATCCGGTGCCGGACCTTCACTTCCACGACTATGGCTTCCCACGGGCGACCCTTCCGATGTTGATCCCGCTCAAAGCCGACGCCCGGTCGCCCTTCTCGGTGATGACCCGGGACCCGCGTCCGCCCGGTCCTCCGGCTCCACCGCCTCCCAACCCCACCAACGGTGAGCCAGAACCCAGCGCTACTGAAGTCGACCTCGATGGCATCGCCGATCGGATCCAGGCGTTTCCGGTTCCGCCCGCCGCCTATGTCAGGATCAAGGCGGGCAGGGGTCGAACCTACTTCCAGTCGGAACCGATCGTTGGGGTGCTCGGCGTCAAGGAGGCCGACGGCCCAATTGGCCGCCTCGAGAGCTGGGATTTCGGCACCGACAAGGTTGAGGTGGTTGCGGAGGGAGTTTCGGGATTCACCCTTTCGGGAGACGGGAAGGTGCTGGCGATTCGCACCAAGCCCGCTCTGAGGGTGGTCCCGATCGGTTGGAAGGACGACAAGAACCCCAATGACAAGGTGGGCCGAGAGACCGGTCTGGTCGATCTCAACCGTATCCGGGTCGAGGTCAACCCGGCGGCAGAGTGGCGGCAGATGTTCGAGGAGGCGTGGAGGCTGCAACGAGACCACTACTGGTGGGAAGACATGGGAGGGGTCGACTGGATTGGGATCCGGGCCCGCTATCTCGATCTCATCGACCGGGTGGCCAGCCGTGCCGAGTTCTCCGATCTCTTGTGGGAGATGCAGGGAGAATTGGGCACCTCTCATGCCTACGAGCTGGGGGGTGACTACCGCCCGCCGCCGGTTTGGAGTCAGGGCCACCTCGGAGCCGACGTCGAATGGAGCCGGGGCGCATGGCGAATCACGGCCATTCCCACGGGTGATGTCTGGGACCCGCGGGCCAGCTCGCCCGTAGCGGCTCCGGGCACCGGCATGGCGGTGGGAGATCGCGTCGTCGCAGTTGACGGGAGGGAGACCGGCGAGGTCGTGTCTCCCCAGGCCCTTCTCGTCGAGCGGGCGGGACAGGCAGTGATTCTGAACGTGGCTTCGGGGCGCAAGGCCTCGCGGCCAGTGACCATTGCCCCGCTCTCTGACGAGTACGCGCTGCGATATCGGGACTGGGTCGAGAGCAACCGGGCCGTGGTCGCTGAGATGACAGGCGGAAGGGGCGGCTACATCCACATCCCGGACATGGGACCTCCCGGCTTCTCCGAGTTCCATCGCTACTGGAAGTCTTCGGTCGACCTGCCTGGACTGGTCATCGATGTGCGTTTCAACCGCGGAGGCAACGTCAGCCAATTGCTGATCGAAAAGCTGGTGCGGCGCCGCCTCGGCTATCAGATCACTCGTTGGCGCCCGCCGCAGGCCGTCCCGGGCGATTCGCCGGCCGGGCCCATGGTGTGCCTGACCAACGAGAACGCCGGCTCCGACGGTGACATCTTTTCCCACACCTTCAAGATGCTCGGCCTTGGTCCCTTGATCGGGGTGCGAACCTGGGGCGGGGTAGTGGGGATCTGGCCCCAACAGTCGCTGGTCGATGGCACGGTCACCACCCAGCCAGAGTTCGGTCACTGGTTCTCCGACGTCGGTTACACCGTCGAGAACTATGGCGCGGTTCCCGACATCGAGGTGGTCAACCGCCCCCAGGACTACGCCGCCGGGCGCGATCCCCAACTCGAGCGGGGAGTAGCAGAGCTGATCACGATTATCGAGACCTCCCCGCCGCTGCTTCCCGATTTTGGCGAGCGACCCTCGGTGAAGCCACCGAGGCTGACGTAGTTCGAGGTTCTTTGGCGGCTAGTCATCGCTCGCCCGCTTCTTTGGCGCGTCGGCGTCGTCGGCGGAGCTCCGGCGCCAAAGAAGCTCTAGTGCGACGCTTGTCCGCCAAAGAACCGGAGGCTAGGCAGGGACCCTGCGGGCAGCCACCACCTGGGCGACGACGTAGTCGGGT
>CAZPIZ010000015.1:0-12943 GCA_964586615.1 uncultured Acidimicrobiaceae bacterium
CGAGACAGGCACCGTCCTCTCAGTATACGAAATGGGCGGTGGTTCGGAACCGGTGTCTCAGGTTTCTCGGTCCGGCTTCACCTGCCCCGTGACGAGACGTGCCGGACCAACCGCACCGGTGCCAAACCTGTTTCTGACGGCATCGACTGCCTCCGCCAAGTCATCCCATTTTGGTTCGTTTTCAACCGACATCTGCCGGGGCTCGGCGGGATCCGCCAACTTGGCGACGCTGACCCCGAGCAGTCGGACCGGCCGATCCCAGACGACCTTCTCCTTCAATGTCTGGACCGCCTGCCAGAGTTGACGGGAGGTATCGGTTGGATGCGGGAAGGTGTGATGGCGCGTGATCGTTACGAAGTCCGAGTAGCGGACGGTCAATCCGATGGTGCGACCGGCCAACCCGGCCCGCCTCACCCGGAAGGCCAGCCGATCGCATAGTCGAATCAACTCGGTGTCAATCTCGTCGGACAACGTCAGATCCCGTTCGTAGGTCTCTGACACCGATATCGACTTGGCATCGTGGTCGGGAATCACCGGCCGCGGATCCTCGCCCCGGGCCAATGCCGCCAGATGGCTTCCATGGCTTGCGCCGAACCCTCTCTCGAGCGTTCGCTGTGGCAATCGAGCAAGGTTACCCACCGTTTCCACTCCCATCGCCTCGAGGGAGGCGCGAGTCGCCTCTCCGACCCCCCAAAGCGCCCTAACCGGAAGGGCGTGTAGAAACCCGATCGTCTCTTCCCTCCGAATGTGGCGAAGGCCGTCAGGCTTGGCAGCCTCCGATGCCAGTTTGGCGACAAATTTGGTGGCGGCGATGCCGACCGAGGCTGGAAGGCCGAGTTGGGTCCGTATCCGTTGGCGGATTTCGTGGCCTATGTCTACCGGACTCGAAAAATGCCGGTGCAGCCCGGTCACATCTAGAAAAGCCTCATCCAACGACAGGCCCTCGACCAGAGGAGTCACGGAGCGAAAGACCTCGAACACCTGGATCGAGGACTCCTGGTAGAGGGAATGGTCGGTCGGAACTATCACAAGCGCGGGGCATCTCTTTCTGGCCGCGACCATCGGCATGGCCGAATGGATTCCGAACTTCCGGGCTTCGTAACTTGCCGAGGCCACCACGCCCCTGTTGCTGGGGCCGCCAACCACTATCGGACGGCCCAGAAGGGCCGGGTTCCGGAGCCGCTCCACCTCGACAAAGAAGGCGTCCATGTCGACGTGGAGAATGGGTTCGGAGAACACGGGCGGAGGCTACGTCTCGCCAGCAACCAGGCGCCAGTCGCCAGCCATACTGGGTGAATGCCGTCCCGTCACATATGGGCGTCCGTCGCCCTCGTTTTCGCCGCCGTCGGGTGGGCGATCGGGCTGTTCATCGCACCCGAGCCGTGGGAGGCACCGACAGCCAGGGTCATCGCAACCGGGCTCTTGGTCACGATGGCCGTGGCGGTCTCCGGAATGATGATCGAGAGCAGCCGCCTCGCCTACCGGTTGGCTGTCGCCGGCCTCGGTTTGATGCTGGCGATAGCGCTGTTGCGGCCAATCGACGTCGCCTGGATCGCAGCTGTCCCCTTCACCGCTGCGGCAGGCATGTTGATGGCCGATCGCCGCCTTGGTGGTTGGATTCGGCTCGAACGCCCGATAGCCCCGGTACCCGGCCCGGCGACGGGACTCTCGCTCCTGCTCCTGCTGGGCCCTCCGCTGACGGCCCTCTCCATGACGGATCGACCTGCTGGCGCGATCGTGTGGCTGGCATTGGCGGCCTGGGCTGTCCTGCTTTTCTTCGTCCGGAGGCTCCCGGGAGCTGTCACGGCCATAAGGCTCGGGGTTCCCATCCTCATAGGCGGCGGGGCCTTGCTAGACCTTCCCGGGGCGGCGGTCTGGGCGGCCTTGATGATCACAGCAAGTGTTCTGGCATGGTCGAAGCCGGTACGACTGGCGGTCCGTCCGCTGATCGAACGGGGTTCGCGGGTCTCGATTCCCCCGGAACTCCTTCCGGACGAGGTCCGACGAGCCGCTGGAATCGATCGTGATCCAAGATGAGGAGACCCAATCCCTGGATCATGATTCCAGCCGTGATTGTCGGTCTCCTGGTGGGCTGGCTGGGGTGGATCGCCACCGAGTTCTCCTGCAGGGCGGATCAACCTCCCGGAAGTCCCGGCTGTCCGACTGTGGCCACCGTCATCGGTGTGGTCTGTTTCGTCGGCGCCACCATCGGGCTCATCGTGGTTTTGGCCTTGACCAGCAGGTCGATCGCCGAATACAGGGCCCAAAAGGACAGGGAAACGTAGGAGTGGCGACTCCAGAACGTAGACGTTATCTCAAAGCGACCCGTGAACTCCCAAAGACGAGGGTCACGTTGTGGCCACCGAACCCGAACGAGTTCGACATCGCGTATTCGCCGCTGAACTCGCGTGCATGGTTTGGCACATAGTCGAGGTCGCATTCAGGATCGGGCTTCTCGAGGTTGATGGTCGGGGGCAACAGGTTCCGCTCCAGCGCGAGGATCGAGGCCACCGCCTCCAAAGCTCCGGCCCCACCGATGACATGGCCGGTCATCGACTTGGTCGAGGAGACCGGCACCCGGTACGCCTCGTCCCCGAGAGCAAGTTTGATTGCGGCCGTTTCGGTGGCGTCATTGGCTGCGGTCGAGGTGCCGTGGGCATTGATGTACGAAACCTCGGACGCCTCGATACCAGCATCTGCCATAGCTGCCTTCATCGCTCTGGCAGCACCGGTGCCGCCGGGCCTGGGGAGGGTGATGTGATAAGCATCGGCCGACATCCCATAGCCAACCAGTTCGGCCATGATCGTCGCTCCCCTGGCCACCGCACGCTCCCTCTCCTCGAGAACCAGGACTCCACCACCTTCTCCCATCACGAACCCATCACGGTCCGCGTCGAACGGCCGGCAGGCCCGCTCCGGCTGGTCGTTTCGAGACGAGAGCGCCCGCGCCTGGGCAAAACCCGCAATCCCATATTCGGTGATGGTCGCCTCCGACCCTCCTGCCAGCATCAGGTCGGCCGCGCCCCGGCGGATGATCTCCGCCGCGTCACCAATGGCATTGGCCGAGGCCGAACAGGCGGTGACCACGGATGTGACTGGCCCGAGAAGGTTGTGTTCGATCGAGGCCAAACCGGCCGATATGTTCACGATGATCTTGGGAATGCCAGTCGGTGAGACCCGGTCCGGACCGCGCCGGTCGAGAGTTCGGATCTCCTCGGTGAAAGTTTCCATCCCCCCAAAGGCCCCACCGAATACAACCCCGGACCTGGGGGCGTCCTCGTCATCGGGCTCATAGGCGATACCTGCCTGGGACATCGCCTCCCGGGCAGCTATCAGGAAGAACTGGCTTATGCGGTCGAGCCGGCGGACGTCCTTCCGATCAAAATAGTCCTCGGGATCGTAACCCTTCACCTCCCCGGCGATGCGGGTGCGCATGGCGGAGGCATCGAAGCGGGTGATGTGACCGATCCCAGAACGACCTTCGACAAGGGCTTTCCAGAAGGACTCGACATCGTTACCGACGGGCGAGATGACTCCCATCCCGGTGACAACCACCCGACGGCGCTGATAGGCAGGAAAGCTGTTGCCAGCGGTCATTCTGTTCTCCCTTTGAGCTGGCGTTCAGGGGTTGAGCTTGGTGTGGACCAGCTCGATCGCCTCCCCAACGGTATGGATGTGTTCGGCTTCGTCGTCAGGGATCTTCACGCCGAACTCATCCTCCATTGCCATGAGAAGTTCAACTACCCCGAGTGAGTCCACGTCGAGGTCCTGCTCGAAGTTGGCGGAGGTATTGATCTTGTCGGCGTCGAGGCCCAGCTCTGATACGAGTACGCCCCGCAAGCGGGCTTCGATCTCGGCACGGTCCATGTTTCTGGTTCTCCTTTCGATGTCGGAACGATTAAAGCGCTATGCCACCGTCTACGGCAATCACCTGTCCGGTCACATAGGAGGCCTTTGCGGACGCAAGGAAAGCCACGGTGGCGGCTACTTCCATCGGTTCTCCAAAGCGTCCCAGGCTGACCGAGGCAAGCAACCCAGCCTTGACCTCGTCACCCAGGGAGCCGGTCATGTCGGTGGTGATGAACCCCGGGGCGACAACATTGACGGTGATGCCCCGCGAACCCACCTCCTTGGCGACAGATTTGGAAAAGCCGATCAAGCCGGCTTTGGAGGCGGCGTAGTTGGCCTGGCCGGCGTTCCCGGCGATGCCTGCGACTGAGCTGATCGAAATGACCCGCCCCCACCGGGCCCGGATCATCCCCTTGAGAGCCGCCTTCGTACAAAGGAAGGCGGATCGCAAATTGGTGTTGATAACCCGGTCAAACTCATCCGGGCTCATCCGAAGCAAAAGGTTGTCGGCGGTGATCCCGGCGTTGTTGACGAGGACTGCAACCGGCCCCAGTGCTTCCCCGACCCGGGCGAACAGGTCATCGACCTGCCCGGCGTCGGAAACATCGGCCTGGAAGGATTTGGCGATACCGCCGCCAGCCGTGATTTCCGACACCACCGCCTCGGCCGCATCGGCCCGGGAGGCGTAGTTCACGGCCACCGGGTGGCCGTCGCTGCCGAGTGCCAAGGCGATGGCGCGGCCGATACCACGGGAGGCCCCCGTAACCAACGCCACCCCGCTCACGAAGAAGCTTCCCTCACAAATTCCATGTCTTCTGGTTCCATCTTCTTTGGTGCCATCTTCTCTGGTTCCAGCTTCTGTGGGGCCAGCTTCTGTTGGGCCCCGGCTCGGGAGGGGTGGCCGAAGAACTCGAGGTTGGGCTCGAGAAGTTCCATCGTCGTGCGGGTGTTTGGGGGTAATCGGGCATCGCTGGTGGCAATGGGTTCGACTCGCTCGCCCCAACGAACCACGGCCGCTCCCCAGGACAGTCCGGCTCCGAACGCGGCGAAAACGATGTTGTCGCCGGGCTTGATCCGGCCCTGTTCGACCGCTTCGGTGAGGGCGACAGGGATCGTGGCGGCAGAGGTGTTGCCATAGGAGCCGATATTGACGAAAACCTTGGCCGGGTCGAGGCCGAGGCGACGGGTGGTTGCGTCGATGATGCGCACGTTGGCTTGATGAGGAATCAACAAATCAACATCATCAAGGCTCAAGCCTGCCTGCTCGATCACGCGGGCAGAAGCCTCGCCCATCCGGATGACGGCCCTCCGAAAGATCTCAGGGCCGTCCATGTCGAATTTGCTCTCCTTCGGCTTGGGATAGTCCCGATCACCGGAGGTGCCATCCCTGGGGATGCAGAGAATGGCGGCGGCCGAGCCGTCCATTCCCAATTCGCTCGAAAGCATCCCGACCTCGTCGTCGGTGGCTTCCAGAACCACTGCCCCGGCCGCGTCCCCAAAGAGGACGCAGGTGGAACGGTCGGTGAAATCGAGGTGGAAGTGGAGCTTTTCCGCCCCTACCACCAGCACCGTGCGGTGGGTGCCGGCCTTGATCATGTTGGCCCCAACCACGAGGGAATAGACAAAACCCGAGCAGGCCGCATTGAGATCAAAGGCGGCCGAATTCCACGCCTCCAGCTTGGCCTGAAGAATTGAGGCGGTGGAAGGGATGAGGGAATCGCCGCTGCATGTCCCCAGAATGATCAGATCGACATCCGCCGGGGTTTTGCCTGCCGCCGCCAGGGCATGGCGGGCGGCAACCTCGGATAGATCTGAAACCTCGACGTGGGATATCCGCCGCTCCTTGATCCCGGTGCGGGTGGTTATCCACTCGTCGGTGGTGTCGACCAGTTGCTCCAGGTCGTGATTGGACAGGACGGCCGGAGGCAGGCACTTGCCCCATCCTGTGATCGTCGCGTTCGGCATCACCCTCCTCGTGCCCCGTGTCTGTTCTACAGCGGTACAACCAGTTATGAGTTAACGATGGTACCGACCGCTTCAACCGCAGCGGCGATTCCAGCGAGATCGGAGACGGCCAGGGCACGAGCGCCGGGAGCTGACCGCTTGGCCATTCCGGCGGTGACGTCGCCAGGGCCAACATGAATAAAGAGATCCACCCCGGACCTGGCCATCCCCTCCAGGGTCTGGGCAAAACGAACCGGTGATACCACCTGATCGGTCAGAACAGAACGCTCCTTCCCTTCAGGAATGGGCCGGGCAGTGACGTTGGCCCACACCGGAAACACCTGGGAATGGAACGGGACATCTGCCAAAGCCTGGCCGACCCTCACTGCCGCCGGCTCCATGAACGGTGAGTGGAACGCCCCTGCCACCTTCAATCGGACCACCTTCCGCAACCCGAGGGCCTGACCCTCTGCTTCCAGCCAATCGAGATCTTCGTTGGAACCGGCCACGACCACCTGGCCCGGTGCGTTGATGTTGGCGACCGTGAGCCGGCCTCCCTCAGCCCTGCGCCGGGCGGCGACTTCCTCTGCTTGTTCGATGCTCGCCCCCAGGAGTGCTGACATCCCGGACGGCTCGAGATCGGCGGCGGCTGCCATAGCCTGTCCCCGTTCGGCTACGACCGCTAGGGCATCGTCGAAATCGATCGCTCCCGAGGCGGCCAGAGCGGTGTACTCCCCAAGCGAATGACCGGCCGCAGCAGCTGGAAGACCGGGAAGACGGGCGCGCACCTCCTCCCACAGCGCATACGCAAGAGCGAACAGAGCCGGCTGGGCATGCTCGGTGCGAGTAAGGGTCGCCTCCGAACCATGAAGGCATACTTCCTCCAGGGACCACCCGAGGATGTGCTCGGCCCTGGCGCCGAGGAGATCGGGACGCTCGGCGAACAGATCTGCGCCCATCCCCCGAAATTGACTCCCCTGCCCGGGGAAGAGAACTGCAAACGACACTGGTAGATCGATTCGGCTCTGATTGATTCCGTTATTTGCCGGCCACGGCCGACCGGAGCTCATCCACTAGACGATCCACATCCTCGACCGACACGTCGCGGTGGGTGACGAGGCGCAGAACTCCCCCGATCGGTGGGTTGATCTTGATGCCGGCGGCCGGGAGACGCCGGGTCCATGCGTCGAAGGCCACAGGGAGACGGCTGACGTTGACTTGCACCATATTTGTCTCGGCCGCCGCCGGATCTACGGCCAGTGGCGCCATCCCAGCCAGTCCATCGGCCAGATAGGCGGCCAGTTTGTGATCTTCGGAGAGGCGAGCGCGATCGCGCAGGGCAATCCGGGCGGCCGCCGCCAGGACCCCAACCTGGCGCATCCCCCCTCCGAGCCGCTTGCGAAGATACCGGGCCTCGGCCATCAGGTCGGTGGGACCACAGAGAATGGATCCCACCGGCGCCCCCAGACCCTTGGAAAAGCAGAATTGGACCGTGTCGGCCGTTGCGGCGAATCGATCGGCGGCCACCCCGGTGGCGGCAACGGCGTTAAACAACCTTGCCCCATCGAGATGAATGGACAGGTTGTGGCGCCTGGCGGCCTCGGCCCCGATCTCCATCACGTCGATCGGTATCACCCTTCCGCCGGAAAGGTTGTGGGTGTTCTCCCACACCATCAGGCTTATCCGGGGGAAGAAACCAGCGGTGGACATAGCCAGATCGATCTGATCGGGTGCGATCCGTCCATCCGGGGCATCGACCGTCCGAAAGGCCACCCCTGACAATGCCGAGGCGGCTCCCCGTTCAACGTTTCGTGAGTGAATCCCCGGATCGCACAAGATGTCGTCGCCGGGGCGGGTCTGGAGCATGATGGCCAACTGATTTCCCATGGTGCCGGTGGGGACGAAAACTGCGGCTTCCTTACCCACTATCGCCGCCGCTTCCGACTCGAGGGCGTTGGCCGTCGGATCATCGGAGTAAACGTCATCGCCGACTTCTGCTTCCGCCATCGCCCGCCGCATCTCGTCGGTGGGCCGGGTGACCGTGTCAGAGCGAAAATCGGCAATGCCGTCGGAAAAGGGCACCTACAAAAGGTCCAACGCCTTGCGGATCCCTCTAACGGCTTGGCCGATCCGGTGCTCGTTCTCTACCAGGGCAAACCGGACGTGGGCATCTCCGCTCGGTCCGAATCCAATCCCGGGGCTGACCGCCACCTTGGCCCGATCGAGGAGGTTCAAAGTGAACTCCATCGAGCCCTGCTCGACGTAAGGGTCGGGAATCGGCGCCCAGACGAACATCGTTCCGGAAGGGCGTTCGACCTTCCAACCGTTGCGGTTAAGGCCGTCGATCAGGACATCCCGCCTTCTCCGATAGATGTCGTTGACCTCCTCGACGTATTCGTCGCCCTCATTCAGAGCGATGATCGAAGCGATCTGAATCGGCTGAAAGGTGCCGTAATCGAGATAACTCTTGAGCTTGCCGAGGGCCGCCACCATCGCGGCATTTCCGACCAGAAACCCCATCCTCCAACCCGCCATCGAATGGCCCTTGGTGAGGGTGTACAACTCCACGGCCACTTCCTTGGCCCCGGGGACCTGAAGAATGGACGGGGGGACATACCCGTCGAATGAAACGTCGGCATAGGCGAAATCGTGGACGAGAAAGACCTCCTTCTCCCTGGCAAAGGCCACCAGCCTCTCGAAGAAGGCCAGGTCGACACAAACAGTGGTCGGATTGTGCGGGAACGACAGGATGATGACCCGGGGTCGGGGCCAGGCGTCCTTAAACATCCCCTCGAGGGATTCGAAGTAAAGATCGTCGGAGGCAACCGGGGCGCGCCTCACTTCGGCTCCGGCCAACACCGGCGCG
Source organism: uncultured Acidimicrobiaceae bacterium (assembly GCA_964586615.1). GTDB lineage: Bacteria > Actinomycetota > Acidimicrobiia > Spongiisociales > ZC4RG35 > DATEEG01. The sequence goes on from CAZPIZ010000015.1 coordinate 8,660, forward strand.
TAGATGTGGATCGGATACGAAGGCTCCGGCACTACGGCCACATCCCCTGGTTGCACCAGAACCCACATCAGATGGGAAAGGCCCTCCTTGGCGCCGATGGTTGCGATGACCTCGGTGTCTGGGTCGAGTTCGACGCCGAACCGGCGGCGGTATCTCTCGGCGGCGGCCTTGCGCAGGTTGGGAAGCCCGCGACTCACCGAGTAACGATGGTTTCTGGGGTTCTGGGCGGCCTCGACGAGCTTGTCGACCACTTGCGGAGCCGAAGGAATATCGGGATTGCCAAAACCCAGGTCGATGATGTCCTCCCCGGCTCGGCGGGCGGCCAGCTTGCGCTCGTTGACGGCCCCGAAGACATAGGGAGGCAGGTTGTCGATGCGACGGAAATCCATGTGACGGAAGCCTACCGAGCCTTAGAGAAGTGGCAGAACCTCTCGTGCGAAGAGAAGCCAGTTGTCGGGGAGGTTGGGCAGCACCGACACCACGAGTTCGTCGGCAATCATCGCCAGGGAAGCCAGGTGTTCGACGATCTGGGCCGGGGTCCCAGCCGCCAAGCCCGACCGGGCGATTGCCTCCGCACCGCCTCTGGCGGCCACTTCGGCATCGAGCGAGCTCTGGTCAGGGCCGAGAACCACCCCGCCGCCCCAGCTGACCGTGATAGCCCTCCTGGCGGCGCCTCGCACTTCCTGCGCCTCCTGGGTGAAATCGCCGGCGGCGGCTCCCCAGGCATTCCAGCCATCCGCCATGGCCGCCGCAACGTGCCGCACCCGGGGGTGACGTCCGCCAACCCAAATCGGAAGGTCGGGGGCGGCTAGCTTCGTCAGCTCGATCGTCTCTTCCAGAAGACCGATGCGCTCTGTCAAGCCGGGCCGGCTCATGCCGAATCGAATCGCTTCCTCTTCCGACATCCGGTCTCCGACCCCGAGACCGAGGACACCACGACCGGGAGCGATGACCGCCAGGGCGGCTCCGATGCCAGCGGTGATCGATGGGTCTCGTAGCGTTACCCGGGTGACGAGAGAGCCAATCCTCGCCTCCGATGTGGCTGCCACGGCTCCAAGGGCTGCCGCCCCTTCCAGAACCGGTCGGCGAGGGTCACCCTGGGGAACCAGGTGATCGAAAACGAACATGCCCATCAGGCCGAGCGAACCGGCCGAGCGGGCCAGTTCGAGAGTGGAGTCAGGGCGGTTGGCGAATTGGGGAGCGGTTAGGGAAACCGGGTGGGTCACTCCCCCGCCAGTTTGCTCATCAGTTTGCGGATCCGCATCGGGACGACTTCGGTGACCGTCGACAAGACCGACTGGATCATCCCGAGAAGGTCCTGGGGCCCATCCCAATGCTCGACGACGACCTCTTCCCCGGCCCGCTCGATCAGGTGATTCAAAGCGAAGGCGACAAGAAAGATATCGTCGAGAAGACCGGCAATTGGTATGAACTCCGGCACCAAATCGATCGGGGACAAAACATAAGCCAGCGACGCCCCCAGAACGATCTTCGAGCGCCGTGGCACCCTCGGATCCTTGAGCAATCTGCCAAGCAACTTCACGAGGTTTGGAAACATCAAGACCGCGTCCTTGGCCAGTTGCCGAACCTGGATGCCAGCAGCGCCCTGAGGCGGGATCACCTCGTCCGGTCGAACAGCCTTCTTGTCCTTCAACAAATCAATCCCCTTTCAAGAAATGAGGATAGGTTCGGTCAGCATTTGCGGGAAGCTTTGTAGTGGGCGGGTGTGGGTTGGATCATCAGCGACGAGAGGATCTCCTGGCGGTTTTCCGGATAATTCGGCTGCTCAGTCCGCCTGGGGTTATTCGGCAACTGGATCCCGGAGTTCTGGATCCCGGCGTTCTGGATCCCGATACGGGCGACTGAGTTACCAAAACTGCTGGGGAGCGAGAGCTCTCAAGCTTCCGCCGCCAGCAGCGCGGCCCCGATGGCGCCGGCCCGTGGACCGGATAAGGCCACCTCGATTCGGACCGGAGGACGATGTTTGGCGCCCTCGACTACCCGGCTGGCTTCCTCCCGGGCTGTCGACAGAAGAAGCTCTCCGATCTGCACGGCGGCGCCGCCCACGACTATCAGTTCCGGGTCGAGCAACGCCACCAGATTGGCAACGCCCCTCCCCAGCCAGCGACCCGCCTCGGTGATTGATTCCCTTGATGCAATGTCGCCCTCAGCCGCAGCCGCACCGAGGTGGCGGCCGTTGGGCTCGGCGCCGTCGGCAATCCTGGCGAGGATGCCGTCCGGATGAGCTCTGACTATCCGTTGCGCTTCCTGCCCGAACCGACGGCCGGAAATAAGGGTTTCCCAGCACCCCCGGCGGCCGCATTGGCAGAGCTGGCCGTCAGGAACCATGGTCATATGACCTGCCTCACCGGCGAATGACCCGCCGCGATACACGGCGCCACCGGCGATGATCCCGGCACCGATACCGGTGCCTATGGTCAAGACGACCGCGTGCTCGGTTCCCAACGCCGCTCCGTTGGTCAGCTCGGCCAGGGCCGCGCAGTTGGCGTCGTTGTCGACCACGATCGGCAGACCCAGGAGATCCTCGAGCCGGGCAAGAACCGCAAGGTTCTCACCCCGAACATGTGGCCCCCACACGAACACTCCATCTGGCCAACGGACCAGACCGGCCATGCCGATTCCCACGGCCCGGGTTTCCGGCCCACGCAAGGAGGTCGCCAGGTCGGCCACCTGGGCAATCATTTCATCGGGGGTCCGAGACGAGGGAATTTCCCGGCCGAGCTCGATACTTCCGTCAACCCCTAGCCGGACTGCCTTGATCGAGGTCCCGCCAATGTCGATGCCGATATACATGGTTTGAGGTTCAAGACTTGGGACTTTCCAGCCTGGCGTCCGATTTCCCCTACTCGACCTCGATCCTCTTGGATTCCGTCTGCTGCTCGCGCTCTTTCCCCACCCGGGCAAGTTCGTCGACTACCGCCTCGATCGCTTTGAGCCCTTCGACACCGGCCCTCATCAGGTGGAAGAGCGCCCGGCGGGCCGCTCTACGAAGGGCGGCTGCGGTCTCGGATTCCCCGCTCATGTCCGCTTCCGCTTGCCGGACCTGGACTCAAAGCTAACCCGGAGGAGACCATCCTCGAGCTTCGCTCTCGTCACCTCCCGCCTCAGCAGGGTGTCGGGCAGAACGAATGAACGACGGTAGGGGCCCACCTGCACATACAGCTCGTGGCCGTGGCGGAACACCTCGAGATCGTCCTTCTCGACGAAGGGCACCTTCATCTCCATCACCACTTCGCCACCGATCTCCTCAACCCGGAATGGGCTATAAGCGACGAAATCACCGACGGGATCGAGATTGCCGTAGAGCTCGCCGGCCACGCGCCGCAACCGGTCCAGCCCCACCATCTCATCGTCGAACAGCCGCAGCCGGAGCCGGGGAACGTCGGCGAAGGCGGCATCGACCGTGTCGAGGTGGCCTTTCTGAATGGCTCGCCATCGATCGAAGTACGGGTCGGAGACGACGTCGGGCAGAACCCTGTTCACCACGACCCCATCGACTCCGTAACCGAATAGCCCGAGATAGGTGAAGGTGCGTCTCGCCTCGTCGATCACCATCTTCTCCGGGTTGACGACGAGCCGGGCCGATGTGGTAGCCGGGTCGGACAGGAGTTGTTTCACCTCCTCGACGCCTTCGAACACGGATTGCGCCGCCTGGAAGACCGAGTCCTCAGGGACCGGTAGATCGGTGAGCCGGTTCAGAAACGGCCGGGCGGCTCTCATCAGCCTCCTCTCGGCCGGCATCACCCGCTCGAAGTACCACGAGAGCACCTCGGGCAGTGAGAGGAGCCTCAGAGTCTCGGCGGTGGGAGCGCAATCCACGACCACCAAGTCGTATTTACCGCTCCGTGCGTGACGGTTGACCTCGAGCAAGGCGAACAACTCATCCATGCCCGGAAACACCAGAAACTCTTCCGCCTCGATGCCACTCACCCCGCCCCAGTCGAACACCTGCATGATCTGGTCGCGGATGGAACCCCAGTGCCGATCGAGTTGAGCCTGGGTGTCGATCTGTTGACCGACCAGGTTCGTGGTCACCTCGGTCTCCTGGTCGTTCAGCGCAACCGTCAGCGCGTCGGACAGGGAATGGGCCGGATCGGTAGATGAGACCAGGGTCCGGTATCCGCGGTCGGCCGCAGCCAGGGCTGTGGCAGCGGCGATCGTCGTCTTACCGACCCCGCCCTTACCGGTGACCAGAATTATCCGCATCGGGCCCACCTCTCAATTTGGCCCACCTCTCAATTTGGCCGACCCCGCGTCATCTGG
>CAZPIZ010000015.1:13043-20595 GCA_964586615.1 uncultured Acidimicrobiaceae bacterium
GCCGATTGCTTCGACCCTCTTCCTCAGCCCGCGCAGAGCAGTGCCGACCAACTGCTTTTCCGCCTGCCGGCGTAGGAAGCCGGGAATCGTGAACGAGGGGTCGACCTTGAGCCCGTACACAACCTCGGTGCGGCCATCGGCAACCTCGTTGAACACGTACGACCCCTCGAGTTCCTTCAGATCGGGACCGGGCTCGGCCTCCCACCGGATCGAGGACGGCTCGTCGTAGCTGTAACGGAGGGTGTAAGTGATCTCCTTCACCATGCCATCGATCACAAAACGGGCCCGGTGGGCCCGGCCTACGTCGTCGGTCTCGAGGATTTCGATTTCCTTGACCCCTGTGGCCCACTCCGGATAGCTGGCCAGGTCTGCGGCCACAGCGAACACCTCTGCGGGCTTCGCCTTAATTTCAATGCTCTCGACGGTTCCTTCCGTCATCACCAATCCCTCGTGGTCCAATCCATCCTTACCCAGCCCATCTGAACCCAATCCATCAGCCCATCTGAACCCAATCCATCAGCCCATCTGAACCCAATCCATCAGCCCATCTGAACCCAATCCATCTGGGCCCAATTCCCTTGTGACCTGTCCGGAGCCTGATCGAAGCCCAGCCACGGCCGAGGTTAGCGGCGGGTGGAAGTCTTCTCCCTGGCCCTAAACGGCCTAGCGACCGTTCGAGGAGAAATGCATCCAGTCCTTGGCAGTGGTCCAACGACCACCCCATCCCCAACCCATCTCATCGAAGGCGCCGACGGCCGGTGCGCCTTCGAGGATCATGCCGGGCCGCTGGATCGCACGGTCGATGTATGAGGAGGCCAGTTCGGGAGCGACGACCTCTCCCCTGGTGTAAGGGTTGTGAAACGGGTTGATGTCGACGGCCAGCCCGTAGGCATGCATCGACCAACCGCCCGATTGTCCCACCGCCGGGCGGCACTCAAAGCTGCCGGTGACATTGCCGTCACCGGTGGGGTGGGCGTCCATCTCGGCCTGGTCCTGGACCCTCATCTCCTCAATCGGGAATCGGACCTCCCACAGGCGTCGAAACACCTCGACCACCCCGTCGGCGAATTCGGAAGCGACCAGCATCTCTCCGGTATGGGCCAGCTCGTCAAAGCCATAGAAACTCATAGTGAGATAGGTGAGCCCATCGAGTCCAACCGGACAGTCCTCTCGCCACGACGAGCGACTGGCAACCCCGGTAGGGACGGGACCGGCGGTCCATTCGAATGCCTCTCCCGAAGGGGGCGGAAGCAGGTCGGGACTGGGAAAGCGACGGTTGACAAGCTCCGGCGGCGTCGGCTGGGGAACTCCAAGACCATCAGGTCGAAGCTCCAGCAAACGTGTACCCAGCCAATCCGGCCGCACAGTCCCCGGCTCCGGTGGAGCGGTCGTGGTAGTGATGGGAACGGTGGTCGTCGTGGCTAGGAGCGTTGTACGTGGTATGTCGTCCGTTGTACGTTCTGGATCCGTCGAAGGAGCCGCATCGACAACCGCACCCGAGCCAGAACATCCGATCAGGAACACCGCCAGGACCCACCACCTGAGTCTTTTCACAAGGTTCGGACGTACCACGTAGAACGTAATAGGTAGAACGTGCTCATCACCATTCGAACTCCACCGGCCGTTTCGTTGCTCTGAAATAGCCAACGTTCTGGCACTTCGTCCTACCGACCCGCCAGGTCGTCGCCTGCGGCTGGTGGACATCGCCATAAAAGTGCCGGATCGGCTGATTGGCACGGAGGTATTCGAGGATTGGCTCGGAACTTCTCTCCCGACGGCCGGTGATGACATCGGTGCACAAGGGTTCGACGGCCGGTGGTAGATGCGAGCAGAGAACGTCCACCGGTCCGATCGCAGCCAGCTTTCGCACCATTTCCTCATCGGTCACCTCCCCGGCTCCTGCCATCGGTGTGGCGACACCGCCACCAACAAAGCCGAAGCGAAGGCCGCCGATGTCAACCACATCCCCATCGACAAAACGCATGGTCGGCGGCAATGACTCCTTCAGGAGCGCAGGATTGTCAACGTTTCCGTAGGTGCAGAACCCGACGGCAAGGGACAACGCCTCCCGGCACCGCCCATATTCGGCGACCACCGCCTGGTCGATGGCGGCTCTCACGTCGTCCCGTCTCTCACCGACGATTTCTATCCAGGCCTGACGCATGGCGGCGTAGTCGCCGCTCGCCCGATGCCCGGCCACGGCAGTCCCGAACTCACGCCCGAGGACGTCGGCGATGATCCCCTCACGGGTCCGGTAGTCGAGAAGGTTGATGAGGTCGCCGAGGATCAGGAGGGTTTCCCCCCGATTGGCCACTTCCTCCAGGGCGTCGAAGGCGCCGTGGACATCGGAGACGACGAGAAGCTTCAACTCTGATCGGTGCCGGTCCGTGCAATTCGTCGCCGGCTTGGGCGAGGTCGGTCGACCCATCCGGCGTACCAGGCCGTCGCTGCCGCTCCCACCATTGCCAGAACCAACCCGACGGGCCACGACAGATCGAACGGAGAAAACTCCGCCGACATCCCTGCCAGTCCAAAGCCGACCAGGCCAGCTACGAGCCGACGGCCGGTCTTAGCGAAGCGTTCCTCGGGATCGACCCGCGTCCACGCAGGCACATTGCCCCCAAGATATGTGGCAAAGATCCATGCGATCAGCAACACCACACCCAGTGAGAGAACGATCGCGTAGACCTTGACCATTGGTCAGAGGCTACCCAACGGACGGTTTGAGTTATGAGGTTTGAGGTTTAGCCCACCACGCACCACCCCACCACTCAGTTGGTTACCGCTCCCTGTTCGGCCGATCCGACCAGACGGGCGTACTTGGCAAGCGCCCCGGATGGATAACGCGGCGGATGCGGCTTCCAACCAGCCCCCCTCCTCGCCAATGCCCCGGCATCGACCAGCACATCGAGGGTTCGACCCGGGACGTCGACCCGGATGAGATCCCCCTCTTCCACCAAACCCAGCGGACCCCCTGCCTCCGACTCAGGGGCAACATGACCAATGCAGAGACCTGTCGTCCCGCCAGAAAAGCGACCATCGGTCACCAGCAAGACATCCTTGCCAAGCCCGGCCCCCTTGATCGCGGCGGTTATCTGAAGCATCTCCCGCATCCCCGGGCCGCCCTTTGGTCCCTCGGTCCGAATCACCACGACCTCACCGGCCTTGATCTGCCCATGGAAGAGGGCATCCAGGGCCCCTTGCTCGCCGTCGAACACCCGCGCCGGTCCTTCAAAGACATCCAGATCGATACCGGCCACCTTTACCACGGCCCCACCCGGGGCCAGATTTCCGCGCAGGACGGCGATCCCACCCTCGACCGCCAACGGGGCAGAGACGGGACGAATCACATCCTGACCGGTCGGGAAGACCACTTCGGACAGATTCTCGGCCAGGGTCCGTCCGGTGACGGTCATGGCGTCACCGTGCAGCAAGCCTTCGTCGAGGAGTGCCTTGAGGACAAGCGGGACTCCTCCGATGCGATCGAGGTCGATCATGTGATATCGCCCGAATGGCTTGAGATCGCCGAGATGGGGGGTCCTCCGGCTGATCAGGTCGAAGTCTTCCAGGGCCAGCTCGACCTCGGCTTCGCGGGCCATTGCGAGCAGGTGAAGAACGGCGTTTGTCGATCCCCCCAGCGCCATGACCGTCGTGATGGCGTTTTCGAAGGCGGGCCGGGTCATGATCTGACGGGGTCGAATGTTGGCTTCCAGCAGCCTCATGACCGTCTCGCCGCTCAGGCGGGCGAATTCGTCGAGACGGGGATCCCCGGCCGAGACCGATGCCGAACCTGGAAGCGACATCCCGATCGCCTCGCCCACCGAGGCCATGGTGTTGGCAGTGAACATGCCGGCACAGGAACCTATGCCCGGACATGCGTGCTTTTCGATCCGGGTCAGCTCCTCGAGATCGATAGTCCCCTTGAAATATGCACCTATTCCCTCAAACACGTCGACTATCGAGATGTCCTTTCCCCGGTAGTGACCGGGCAGGGAGGAACCGCCGTAGAGGAAAACCGAGGGCAGGTTGGTGCGGGCTGCCGCCATGAGCATTCCCGGCAGCGATTTGTCACAACCAGCGATGGCGACCAATCCGTCGAAGCGTTCTGCATGCATCACCAGCTCGACGGAATCGGCGATGATCTCGCGGCTCACGAGGGAAGCCCTCATTCCCTCATGACCCATGGAAATGCCGTCCGACACGGCAATGGTCGTGAAGATGAGCCCGACCCCGCCGCTCCCGATAACTCCCTGTTTGGCAGCCTCACACAACCTCGCGCCCGACAGGTTGCAGGGTGTGACCTCGTTCCCGGCCGACACCAAACCCACCTGGGGCCGCCCAAAATCCTCATCCGTCAAACCCACTGCACGGAGCATCGCCCTGGCTCCGGCCCTTGCCGGCCCTTCGGTCACATCCTGGGAATGGATCTTGTTTGCCATGAGTGGAATGGTACGGGACCGAGAGTGGTGGGTGGTGGGAGGTTCGAGACTTGGGACTTGAGACTTCCGTTATCTTTGCCTGCTTGAACATACCGACGCTGCAACCGACCGAGTTCGCCATTCCACCGTCGTACGCACGGGTGGTCGAGTTGGCGTACAACCTGTGGTGGTCATGGAACTCGGCCGGCGTCAGCCTGTGGTCGAACCTCGATCCGGTGGGCTGGGAGCGTCATCACAACCCCATCGAGCTCCTCGAATCGATCGAGCCGAGCCGCTGGCAGGTGCTCGGTGAGATAGAAGCGGTCCAGGATCGGTATCAGACGGCCCTGTCCGAGTTCAACCGCTACATGGAAGACGATGACAATTGGTATTCCCGTCAGGATCAGCCGCTGGCGGCCCCCATCGCCTATCTGTGCACCGAATTCGGGGTCCACTCCTCGGTGCCGTTCTATTCGGGCGGTCTGGGGATCCTGGCCGGCGATCACCTCAAATCGGCTTCCGACCTCGGGCTGCCCTTGATCGGAGTGGGTCTGCTTTTCCGGCGAGGCTATTTCCGCCAGGAGATCGAAGCCGGGGGTGAGCAGCAACACATCTATCCGACGCTGGACGTGCGTCGCCTCCCGGTCCGGCCGGTGGCATCTCCCACTGGCGGTCAGCTCAAAGTGGAGGTGGAGTTCCCGGACCGGGTCGTGAGGGCTGCCGTTTGGAAGATGGACGTCGGGCGGATCCCTTTACTCCTCCTTGATACCGACATACCCGAAAACGACCTCTCCGATCGACCGATCACCCACACGCTTTACGTTCGTGGCCGCGAGATGCGGTTTTGCCAGGAGATGATCCTTGGAATAGGCGGGGTCCGCGCCATCGAGGCCTTGGCGATCGAGCCTTCGGTCTGGCATGTCAACGAAGGTCATGCAGCCATGGCCTTGCTGGAATTGATTCGCAGGCGAAGAGCCGACGGAGTCGATCTCGCCACGGTCCAACAAACCATCAAGCAACAGACCATCTTCACGCTTCACACGCCAGTGCCGGCCGGCAACGAGGTGTTCGACCTGGGTATCGCCGCCCGCTACCTCGATCCCCTGAGACAAAAGATCGGGATCAGCGAAGCCGAGTTGGCCGAACTCGGAAGCTCCAACGGCGATCACAGCCAATTCGATCTGGGGGCGCTGGCAATCAGGATGTCCTCGGTGGTCAACGGAGTCAGCAAGCGCCACGCCGAGATTGCCACCCGGGATTGGCAGCATCTGATCGGAGGGCCGGCAGCTGCCGTAACCAACGGCGTCCATACCCCGACCTGGATCGGTCGCGACGGCGGCAGGCTGTTGACCAACAGTCTGGGCCGTAACTGGCCGACGGTGCTACTCGAGGATCCCGAAGCAATCGAGCAGATCACCCAGCTTCCACTCTCCGATGTCTGGGCCGTGCATCAGACCCGCAAAGAGGTCTTCGTCAACTTCGCACGGGGCCGGCTTCGGCGCCAGCTCGCCCGGCACGGCGCATCGCCGGAGGAACTGCGACAGGTCGACACCCAGCTCCCGGCCGATCGCCTGACTCTTGGTTTCGCCCGGAGGTTCGCAACCTATAAGCGGGCGACACTCTTGTTCACCGACCTCGCTCGTCTGGAAGCCCTGGTAACCAACCCTGATCGCCCGGTGCAAATCGTCTTCGCCGGGAAGGCTCATCCGGCCGACCGCCATGGCCAGGATTTCATCCAGCGGATCGTTGAGCTGTCTCGCACACCGAAACTCCACGGCCACATCTTCATGTTGGAGGACTACAACGCCCGGACCGCTCGTTTCATGGTCCAAGGAGTTGACGTCTGGGTGAACAACCCCCGACCCCCGATGGAGGCGTCGGGTACCTCCGGTATGAAGGCGGCCATCAATGGCACACTCAACCTCTCGATTCTCGATGGATGGTGGGTCGAGGGCTACAACGGACGCAACGGTTGGGCTTTCGGGTCCCCCGAGGGTCGAGATGACCACAACGCCGAGGACAACGACGACGCCGCCGCGTTCTACAAGCTCATGGAAAGCGAGATTGTCCCTATGTATTACGAACGGGACCAGGAAAACCTGGCGGTCCGCTGGACCGAGATGATGAGGGAATCGATCAGTTCGATGATGGTCGCCTTTTCGAGCCATCGAATGGTGGCCGACTATGCACGGCTGGCCTATTTCCCGATAGGCGTCAAGACAGCTCGGCCCTGACCCTCGAGTCGGGTTCGTCGATCCGCCTCTGTTGAAGCACTGCGGTGGCGCCCACCCCACCGATCCGAGCGAGCGCCCAGACGGCATGAGCCCGCAGAACCCAATCGGGATGGGCCGCGTACACGGACACCTGAGCAATCAGTCCCTGATTGGCCGAGTTGCCTGCCGCGATAAGGGCGTTCCGCCGGACAATCCGGGGATCGCGGTGGGGAATGAACCAGTGGGCGAAGCGAGTCAGCAGGGTCTGGTCCGAGGCCCGAAGGATCGTCTCGAGATCGAATCGCCCTCCCGGATCGGTCGTCCTTCTCAGGAGCCTGCCACCGGGTGGGCAAGCCACCAGGCAATCGTCGCACCCATAGAGACGATCACCCATCGCCACCCTGTACTCCCTGGGAACCAGACCCGGCCGTTGCGCCCAGGCGGCCAGGCATCGGCCAGCGTCGAGCACCCCCGGTGCAACCAGCGCCCCCGTTGGACATGCCGGAAGACACGCCGAACACGCACCGCAATCACGGTCGAGTGGCAGATCGGGGACCAGTTCGGCGTCGGTTATCACCGACCCGATCACCGCCCAGGGGCCGATCCCCGGAACCAGGACCATCGTGTTCTTTCCCCACCATCCGACCCCTGCTCGGACGGCTGCCGCCCGATCGACCAGACGGTTGTCGTCACAGAGCACTTCGGCCCGAAAGCCCTCGCCCCGAAGGACGTTGGCGACGCAGTCGAGGCCCTGCCGGAGCGGCTGGTACCTGTCGCCAGCTGCCACCCTCGACACCCTGGCACTGGAACCACCCGGGTTCTCGTCGATATCCGGCGACCCCGCCTCTGGGAGGTAGGCTCGGGCCCCCACCACCAGGGTCCTCCCCCACGGAAAACTGGCACGAGGAGTGGTTGCTATCC
>CAZPIZ010000016.1:0-1389 GCA_964586615.1 uncultured Acidimicrobiaceae bacterium
TCACCGAGGCCGAACCTGCCATCGCCCCAGTTTGGCACCCGGGCAGCCAGGTGGGGAGACAACTATCGAGAATCTCCTGCCACAATCGGAAGGCATTGCAACCGACTCCGCCTACTGCCAACGGTCAATCGGAGCCCTCTGCAATCGATCAATTGGGTCCGTTCCACGACGGCGACGAGACGGTTCTCACATTCCGCGGTGAGGCCGAGGAAGTTCATCTGGTCACGTGGATGCCCCTCTTCCGCTCTCCCCATTCATTCACCCGGGTCGGGCCCGATACCTGGCAACTCCGGCTGATCCTGCCGAGAACCGCCCGCATCGAGTATCGACTGGCGGTCGTGCTCCGGGGTGGAATCATTCAGATCGACGACCCGTGGAATCCTCCCGCGGCCCTGAACCCATTCGGCTCCGATTCCGTGCTGGTCGGTCCGGATTACCAACTCCCCTGGTACACGAAGAATCCCCCGGAGCCTGCTCGCGGCCAGCTACACGAGGTTCGGGTCACCTCGGCGGCCCTGGGAGGTCGCCGCCACCATCACGTCTACCTTCCAAAGGGGTTCCAGGCTCGTAGCGGGCACCCGATCCTCCTGGTCCACGACGGATCCGACTTTCTCCGCTTCGGGGACCTGGCCGGTTGCATCGACCGCCTGATCGAATCCGGGACCGTGGCCAGCATGGCTGTCGTACTTCTGGACCCGTGGAATCGAATCGCTGAGTACGGGGCCAATCCGGCCCACAGCCGCCATCTCGTAGGCGAGGTCCTTCCCCACATCGTGCGAAGGCTCCGGCTCCGGCCAACCGGTGTAGCGGCACTCGGCTCCTCCCTTGGCGCCGTCGCGGCGCTGGCAGCCGCCTGGCACCACCCCGAGGCATTGTCGGGTCTCGCCCTGCTGTCAGGTTCATTCGCTCACACGCTTGGTCATGATCGGTCCCCGGAAGTCTTTGGACCCATCGTCGACTTCCTGGCCGGTTTCGAAGCAGACCCAAGGCTGGAAGACACGGCCGTCTATCAAAGCGTCGGCCGGTACGAAGGTTTCTGCGATTCCAACCGGCGGCTATCGCCGATCATTGGGTCTGTTGTTGCCCGCCATCTCTATCAGGAAAGTTGGGACGGTCATCATTGGGGTGGCTGGCGGGACCGACTCGGTGACGCTCTCTCTTTCTTGTTTCCGGGATCGGCCCGCCCTGACGGGGTGGGTTAGGCTCGCAGGATGGCGGACATGCCCCTCACGATTGGCTTATCGCTGGGCGCCGACTTGGAATGGCCGATCTTCTTCGAGGACATCATCGCCCGCCTCAACCCCCGGATACCGAAGGGCGACGACACGATCACGTTCAGGGTCGAGCGGGTAACGATCGAGCCCTTCTTCCTCCGCCAGCCGGTCCGAT
>CAZPIZ010000016.1:1489-19722 GCA_964586615.1 uncultured Acidimicrobiaceae bacterium
TTCAGGGTCGAGCGGGTAACGATCGAGCCCTTCTTCCTCCGCCAGCCGGTCCGATATGCAGTCCTGCTCGATCGTCTCACCCACTGGTATCACACCTCTAGGGAGTGGATCAAGAAGGCGGTTATATACGACGACCTCTATGTGTTCAACAACCCTTTCACCGTCCAGTCGATGGAGAAGCACACGTCCTACGTCGCCATGATGCGGCTGGGATTGCCGGTTCCCAGAACCGTTCTGTTGCCGCCCAAGGAGTACGACTCCCAACCCGACCTTCAAGTCACCCTCGACCAATACGCACGTCTCTTTGACATCGCAGCAGTCGCCGAACAGGTCGGATACCCCTCTTACATGAAACCGTTCGACGGCGGAGCCTGGCGAGGCGTCTCCCGCATCGAGAATGAAGAACAGCTACGAGCTGCCTACGAGCAGAGTGGCCGCTCGATCATGCATCTCCAGGAAGCGGTTGAGCCATTCGACCTGTTCGTCAGGGCGCTGGCGGTAGGGCCACAAGTCAACGTCATCCATTACGACCCGGCGGCACCCATGCACGACCGGTACAAGGTGGATTTCAACTTTGTCGATGCCTCTGAATGGCAGTTGATGTCCGACATGGTCCTGACCATCAACAGCTTCTTCAACTGGGACTTCAACTCGTGCGAGGCACTGAGAAAGAATGGTGAGTTCTATCCGATCGACTTTGCCAACGCCTGTCCCGACTCCCAGGTCACGAGCCTGCACTACCACCTCCCCTGGCTGGTCAAAGCCCAGATCCGATGGGCCCTGTTCGTCGCAGCGACGGGTCGCAAGGTGCGCCACAACCCCGATTGGGACGCCTTTTTCGACATCGCTCGTCAGGATCTTCCGTACCGGGACAAGCTGTCGGCCTATGCGGCTATCGCCCATGACCGCTTTGAGACCGACCGTTTCCTCGAATTTTGCGACACCCATCTCGGGATGCTCGACGAGATCACATGGCAATACTTCGGAACCGACCGCGCCAAAGAGGCGGTGCGCCGAAAGGTATCGGTGATCTTTCCCCCCCACGAGGTCGACCAGTACACCGAGCACTTCTGGGGCTTGCTTCAGTTCTGGCGACGAACCGAGCGCGACCGCCTCGACGTGCTCGGATCCACTCCGCCACCACCGGCGGCCCTCGATCATGAGGAGCCACTGAGCCGGGTACCCAGCCCTTCGAACGCCGGTGAGAAGTACCTGTGAAGGTTGTCGAGAGGTGGCATTCAGACCGCATCGGGGAGGAGGTCAAAGTCGCCAGGTGGGGAACCGTCGGAATCCCGGTTCTCATCTTTCCAACGGCCGGCGGCGACTTCGAGGAGATCGAACGGTTCCATTTGATCGGAGCCCTCGAGGGACTTCTTCGGGAGGGCCGGATCAAGGTCTATTCGGTCGACTCCCTCAACGGCAAGGCCTTTCTGACCTCATCCGATCCCCGACGTATCGGCTGGATGATGAAGGCCTTCGACGCGGTGATCCGGCACGAGGTCGTGCCGGCGATCCAGGCCGATTGTGGGACACACGACATCGAGATCGTGACGGCGGGTGCCTCGATTGGCGCCTTCAACGCTCTTGAGGTTCTGTGCAGGCACCCCGACACCTTCCGGGCGGCTCTCTGCGTCTCAGGCACCTTCAACCTGACTCGCTGGCTGAAGGGCCCGATGACATCGGACTTCTTCTTCTCCTCCCCGATCCACTACCTTCCGACCCTGGCAGATGGCGATCAACTCACCCGCCTTCGCGACCGCTTTGTGGTTTTCGCCCACGGCCTCGGAAGAGCAGAGGACCCCGGGGAGTCCTGGCGAACCGCCGAGGTTCTCGGATCGAAGGGAATACCCAACCGGGTCGATGAATGGGGGGCCGAGTGGCCTCATGACTGGGTGACCTGGCGCGAAATGTTCCCTCGTCTCATCGATGAACTGACATCGTGATTCCGACCGCAAGAGCCAGGTGGATTGGCGCCTGATGGATTGGATGAGTGAAGCCGCCGACGAGGCGGCAATCCATCTTGCAACCAGGCTTCGGGCCAGTTTCGGGTCGAAGTCGTGGTCTGAGTTCTCGGGCAGGCTGTCCGAGCATGGGGAGCGACTCTTCCGGCTCCTCCATCGGCTCTATGGCTGGAGATACGACTTTGCCTGGATCTACGAGCAGATGATCGAGGTGGCGGCCGAAGGCTATCTGGATCGACCCAAGGCCCTTCGCAGGATCGACCGGGAGTCCACCTCTCCACCCTCATGGCTTTCGGATCCGGGTTCGTTGTGGGCCGTGATTTACCTGGACCGTTACGCCGGCACCGTTAAGGGTTTGCGCGACCACTTCGATCACCTGAAATCTCTGGGGGTGACCCATCTCCACCTGATGCCGCCCTATGCCGTCCCCGAGGGACCCAACGACGGCGGATATGCGGTCTCCGATTACCGACGGCTCCGTGACGGTCTCGGGACAACCCAAAAGCTGGCGAAGGTCGCCGCCGAGCTGCGCGAGATCGGGGTGACTCTCGTGCTCGATCTCGTCTGCAACCACACCGCTTCGAACCATCCATGGGCGAAGGCGGCTTCAGCTGGTGATCCCCGGTATAAGGCGTTCTATTTCGCCTTCCCCCACCGTGAGGTTCCCGACCGGTACGCACCTCATCTGCGATCGATGGTTCCCGATCGGGGAGGTGATGCCTTCACCTGGCATCCCGAGATGGACGGAGGTAGCTGGGTCTGGACCACCTTCCATCCGTTCCAGTGGGATCTCGACTACTCGAATCCGGACGTGCTGGCGGCGATTGCCGCCGAGATGCTCTTCCTGGTCAACCTCGGGACCGGAGTCATCAGGATGGATTCCGTGCCGTTCCTCTGGAAACGACCCGGCACTACCTGCGAGAACCTCCCGGAGGCGCATCTGGTCGTCCAGGCCCTCCAGACCGTTGCCGAGATTGCTGCCCCGTCTGTCACTTTCCTGTCCGGAACCATGGTCCAATCAGACGAGGTCGTGACTTTCGTCAATCCTGAGGAATGCCGGGTGGGCTACAACCCGCTCCTCATGAGCTCGGTCTGGGAAGCTCTGGGCACCGCCGATACCCGTCTCCTGGCCCGGGCGTTGGACAATCGCTTTCGACTGCCTGAGGGTTGCACCTGGCTCACCTATTTACGATCGCACGACGACATCGCCTGGTTGTTCGCCGATGAGGATGCGGTGGCTCTCGGCATCGACCCACACGCTCACCGTCACTACCTCAACGAGTACTACCGGGGGCAGTGGCCGGGCAGCACCGCTCGCGGCCAGGCCTCCCGAGAGAACTCTGGTACCGGCGACGTCAATATCTCCGGAACCGCCGCCTCCCTGGCCGGGCTCGAGGCGGCGGTGGAGGATCTCGAGCCGTCGGCAGCCCAGGTGGCGGTCCGAAGAATCCTGGCGTCTTTTGCCGTTGTCCTCGGGGCAGGTGGAGTGCCTATGGTCTTTCTCGGCGATGAGATAGCGCAGTTGTCCGATCACACCTATCTGGCCGATCCCGACCTGGCGGGGGACAGTCGTTGGAGCCATCGTCCGTTCCTAGACCGGCCCCGGCTCCAGTCGGCCGAAGCAAGCGAAGGGGCCGAAGGGGCCGTGCTCGCGGGGTTTCGGCGTCTGCTCGAAGTGCGCCGCGTCCAGGAGGGATTTGGACCCGAGATCCACCCCGAACCGCTCGAACTCGAGGATCAGGCGTTGATCGGATTCCGTCGAGGCTCGGTCCTGGTGGTTGTGAACATGACCGACCGGCCAGTGATCGTATCGAGATCATGTCTCCCCGAGGTCGAACTGTTCGACCTCATCACCAAGGAAGCCTGGGATGGCCATGTGCTCGGACCATACGAGTACCGCTACCTGGCGGTCTGACTGGATCCGCTTAGAAAAGCGCCAACTGCTCGTCGCGAATGTGACGAGGGGACCCGTTCCATATCAGATGGTCCATAAAGACCCACGACTTGCGATGGATCGAACTCGGACCCCAGGCCTGGAGGGCTGCCTTGTGAACCGGGCAGGGGTACCCCTTGTTCGCCTCGAAGTTGTAGTACGGGAAGTGCTCCGCAGCAGCTCGCATCATCCGATCCCTTGTCACCTTTGCAAGGATCGAGGCAGCCGCGATGGACAGGCAGGTTCTGTCTCCCCTGACCAGGCGCTGGGCACCCCCGACAAAGTCCCAGTTGCCATCCACCACCACCCGGTCACCGATTAGCCCGAGACCATCGAGGGCCCTTCGTGCGGCAAGTTTTTGGGCTGCCGACATACCCAGCGTGTCGCATTCGGCGGGCGAGGCGTGACCCACCGCCCACGCTTCGCACCATCCGGCGATTCGATCGAAGAGTGCTTCCCGTTCGTCTTCGTTAAGCAGCTTTGAGTCTCTGACCTTGTACACCCGGCGATCAGCCGGAATCACGGCGGCGCCCACCGAGAGCGGGCCCGCCCACGAGCCTCGGCCGACCTCGTCCACCCCGACCACAATCCTCAGCCCCGCCGACCACAGTTCCCGCTCGAGCGATGTACCCGGCGCCTTATCAATCAACGCCGAGCGCAGACGGGGAACGGTGGCGGTCACGGTCGAAGAGTACCGGGTCGGAGTCAGAGGTTGTCCCTCAGTTCATCGATGGGTCGAGAGGGAACGTCGCCAGCATTGCCACCTTGCCTCCCTGTCGGCGCAGCACGATTGACCACAACTCGGCCGGGTTCTGGGTGAAGACGTCGTCGGGTTCGGCCTCCAGCACCAGCCAGGCCCCTTCCTCCAACTCGGCCTCCACCTGGCCTGGCCCCCAACCGGCGTAGCCGGAGAACACCCGGACCGGACCCGGTGTCCCGGCCGCCGGGTCGCTCCCGAGGTCCACCATGCCAACTCCGAGGAGAGCCGTCGGCTCGGCCGGCCGATCAGACCGGACCACTCCGATTGCCACCGCCGGATCAACTGGCCCACCGACGAAGACCACCGGCGGGTCCTCCAGCCGCCGAGCCCACTCGGGGAGATGACTTTCGACCGCTTCCTCGCTCGGGCGGTTCAGCACCACCCCCACCGCACCCTCAAGGTCATGCTGGAGGATGAAAACCACCGTCTTGTAGAAGTTGGGGTCGACCAGCAGCGGGGATGCCACCAGGAGCGTTCCGGCCGTCATATTTCGAACCCTCTCAGACATCACGTCCCCAATCCTGGCATATCCAGAAAGGTGGCTCCGATCCGAGCGAAGATGAACCGATATCTAAGCTGTTGCCGTATTCTGAAGGACTAAATGCGACGCCGCCTGATGATCGCGCTGGGACCGCTTGCCTTGGTCCTTGCTGCGTGTGGCTCCGGGACTACCGACATCGTTTCGTACACGGACCCTGACAAGCTATCCCTGGTCAATCTGCCGACCGAGTGGAACACGTACGAGATCTCGGAATTGGCCGCACTCGAAGACGTCCCGTTCGCAGAGCCCTACGCAGGTTTCGAGTATCCGGCCCTGTTCTCGATGGCCTTTGACGGAGCCCCGGCGCGGGATGTGGCCAACGTCTCCAATGCCCTTGCTTCGGTCGACTACCCAATCGGTGCGATGTCGGTCAGGACCGTCGGCGAGCTCGAGCGTCAGTACCTGAACCGGGTTGCCCTCAGCCAGTCGGTACTTCCCTATTCTGAGTTCCTCGACCCCCAGGAACATCTCCGAGAGGACTTCACCTTTGGTGACGGCTATGACGGTGTTCGGATCCTCGTGTCCTATGCCGATGAGACCGGTGCCGATGTGGGGATCGCCTATTTGATCTCTGTGACCGATCCGGCCGACAATCGCATGTACTCCATAGTGGCCGGATGTTCGCGCGACTGTTATATAGCAAACCAGGTCGAAATCGAGAGGGTGGTGGATTCGTGGCTGGTCAACAAGAGAGCGTCGTGAGAACGACCCGCCGAAGGGCGGACACGTGGGACCGGATCAAATTTCTGATCATCCTCTCCGTCATCACGACGGCGGTGGTTGGCAGCCAGGTGCAGCCGCCATTCGTCACCGTGGGCGCCGCGCTGAGGGAGTTTCTCGGCACAGGTTCGGGGCGGATACTGGGGATCCTCTTCGTCCTCGAAGTCATCCGGCAAGCCCACTATTTCGTTTCCGAACGAAGCTCCCGCTATCACGGGTTCTGGCAGCAAGGGGTCTTCGGACGGGTTGAGGGTGGCCTCGACCATCTCAAGCCCTGGACCCGTTTCCGGGTTGGCAGGCTGATCAGATGGGTCGTCATCATCGGCCTCTACTCGACCATCGTCAACTCCCTGGTGCCCGAGATTTCCTCGCCGATGCAGGCGATCACTCAGGCCCCGCAGCTGTTCGTGGCTGTCATCACGAGTCCGCAGTTCCTCCAAATCGTCATGATCATGACAATTGCCGTTGGGCAGTTCGTGATGATCTTCTGGTTCCTCTCGCGCGGAGGCATGAGCGTGATCATGCCCGAGGAGATCAAGACCCGTTTCAACGATGTTTGGGGTCAGGACCACGTCCTCGATCTGATCAAAGAGAACATTGCATTCCTCGAAAAGCCCGACGAGATCGAGGCCAAAGGCGGCTACATCCCCGGAGGCATCCTGCTTTGGGGGCCTCCCGGAACCGGAAAAACCTTGATGGCTGAGGCGATCGCAGGCGAAACGGGCCGTCCCTACGTGTTTGTCGATCCGGGTGCCTTCATCAACATGTTCATGGGTGTGGGCATCCTCAAGGTGAAGTCTCTGTACCGAAAGCTGAGAAAGCTCTCGTTGCGGCATGGCGGGGTCATCGTGTTTCTCGACGAGGCCGACGCCCTCGGCAGCCGCGGCAACATGGGGACTCCAACCGGCGGCACGGGTGCCTCGGGCCAGATGTCTGCTCACGTCTCCTGCAACGGATACCACTATCTGTCCTCCTTCACCCAGGAGGCTTTGACCTCCGTCTGGGAGCATCCGGAGCCAAACGATCAACCCCGGCGTTCGTGGGTCAACCGCATCATGATGGGCGGGATGGGCGGCGGCGGCATGGGCACCCTCCAGGCTCTTCTGACCGAGATGAATGGGTTGACTAAACCGCGAGGCATTAGCAACAAGATCCGAAAGATGCTGGGCTTCCGGCCGAAGCCACCGCCCAAGTACCGAATCCTCCACATCCTTGCCACCAACATGCCCAATGCCCTCGACGAAGCGATGCTCCGACCGGGGAGAATCGACCGCATCTACAAGGTCGGATACCCGTCGAAGGAAGGCCGCAAGCAAACCCTCATCGGCTACTTGAATAAGGTGTCGCACTCGCTCACCGGTGACGAGATCGAAAAGCTCTCGGTGGTCACCCCGATGTACTCGGGCGCCAAGATCAAGGACCTCGTGAATGAGGCATTGATCATCGCCATTCGTGATGGGCGGGAATCGATCGTTTGGCCCGATGTCTGGAAGGCGAAGGCCCTCAAGGAGCTCGGACCTCCCGAAGATGTCGACTACATCGAACGGGAGCGTCACGCCGTCGCCATCCACGAGGCATCGCACGCGGTGGCGGCCCACCTGCTGGGTGCCCATCGCCGCATCGACATGGTGACCATCGAGAAGAGGGCAACCACCCTCGGTATGGTTCGCAGCCTCGGACAGGAAGAGCGATACACCCAATGGAAGTCAGAATTCGAAACCGACATCATGGTCAGCCTGGCCTCACGTGTCGGTGAACGGATGTTCTTCGGAGAGGACAACTCCTCGGGAGTGTCGGGTGACCTGACCAGCGCAACCACCATCGCCGCCCTGATGGAAGGGGCCTGGGGAATGGGCGTCGGGCTGGTGTCGTACGCCGGTACGAGCACCAATGCCAGTGGCGGGCCCGACTACCCCGTCAGTGTCGCCCTGAGAGCCCGCCGGGATCAGATCGAGAACTCTCTCACAGAGCTCTACGACCGAACCAACAAGCTGTTGGCCAAGAACCGTGACAAGGTCCTCGAACTGGCAGCGGCCCTCGAGGACAAGAAAACCATCTCCGGGGACGAGGTCTCCGAGATCATGGGTTCCGTGCCCGGCGAGCAGGTCATGCGGGAGCCGGTCGGCTGGCAGTCCGTCACCGAGGAAGTCGGTGCCAAGAGGCGTGAGCAGGCGTTGGCTCGCCGTCTGGTCGGTGCCAACGGGCACCCTGAGACCGAGGCCGCGAACGGTCATGTGACCGAGGAAGATCCCAAAGCCGAACCGGTCGACGCCGAGTCCTAGCGATCCTGGTGGGCGCTAGCCGGCGACCGTCCATCCCAGGTTCCCGACCACCCCGACCTGGCAGTGGTCGGCGAGCGTGCGGATCTCGCTGGTCCCGTTCAGATTGACCTTGAGGAGGCTGCTTCCACTATCCGCCAGAAGGTGGGCACCGTCGCCGACCGTTGTGAGCCGTGAGACCTGGCCCAGGGCGGCCGGCAGCGTTGCCTCCCTGGTGATCCCGCTGGCGCCGTCGACGATTAGGAGTCCGCCGGAGTCGGTGCTCACGAGGAAGGACTCGTCGTCGAACCAACCAAGCGCCACCGTCCCCTCGGCGGCATCGAGGGTGTCGGGCGTGAGCATTGGAAGCCCATCGCTGGAGAGAATCGTGTACCGGAAGAGGTCATCCTCCTGGCTTTGGCCGGCGACCAGCAATCGGGTTCCGTCGGGTGATGGGAAGGTTGCCACCGGAAGACCGATCTGTTGATCTATCTGCCAGATCCACTCGACCACCCTCCGATCGAAATCGACGAGGATCACCGACAGCTCGGCCAATTCGGTCTCCCCTTCGATCAAGCGAGCACCCGATACCACCGTATCGGAACCCAGGGTGCCGAGAAGGTTGACCGCCCACCATTCACCCACGTCGAACACCAGCCGGTCACCGCTATTGGCGTCCACAAGGGCCGAATCGGGAGTGGCGGGGCTCTCCACTGTCAGCACTGTGTTGCCGGCTGCGGCCCAAGCCTCCCCCGGCACTTCTATCCCGAGTGAGGACCAGCCGCCGGAGACCGGATCGAGTACGTATACCGAGGCTCCGATGCCGATCGCTCGAGCCAGGCCGCCACCTTCCGCCTCCGTCTCGACATCCGCCGGGTCAACCCGTTCAAAGTCGGTGGCGATCATCACACCCAGCATGGGCAGCTCGGGCGCATCGGGATTCGGTCCGAGGACGATTTCGGTGCTGACGTCTTCACCGGCGCGGACCACGTCGACGGTGATCCTGTCGCCCACCTGCTGGCGACCCAGGGCCTCACGAAGCTGGTCGGCGTTGGCGATGCGTTGGCCGTTGACTGCAACAAGCAGATCGCCAACCACCAGGATCCCATCAGCCCCGGAGTCGGCGATGATGTCGTCGACATTCACGCCCCGCCCCTCCCCGACCTGAAAGCCACAGGTCTGCGGTTCGGGCACCACTTGGGCAACGTCGGGCAACGGGCTGCGTGGAGGCGGTGCCTGACCGGCGCAGCCGGCCATGAGGAGAACTGACACCGTTAAACCAAGGGCCCGACGCACGCCGTCAGACTACCCCGAGCCGGCTCGTGCCCTTCGAACTACGCCGTCTTCGATTCGATCCAATCGACGATCTCGGAGACGACCTCGGGACCCTCCGGCTCGTTGAGGGACTCATGACGCAGCTCCGGGAAGACCCTTCGTTCCACCCCTTCGATCGAGGCCAGGGGTTGGCTCGAAACGGTCGGGACGAGCTGGTCCTGGCCCCCGTGGATCACCAGCGTGGGGATCGCAAGACCAACAAGGGCGGCCAAGACCCGATCCTGGGTGGCGAAGATCGAGGCTCCCAGACGGGCCGAAGCCTTGGTCAGGACAAGTGGATCCCCGAAGTACGCCTCTCCTACTGCGGGATCCCTCGAGAGCTGATCGCCGGTGATCCTGGTCGGCACCAACAAGCTGGGAAACAGCCTCGCCAGGATCGGAGCCAGGGACCTCTGCCAACCCTTGCCACCCCCCAGGGCCGGGGCCGACAGGATCAGCAAGTCGGGACGGGGGCGCTCGGCGAGGGCGTAGTCCAGAGCGATGAGACCGCCCATCGAATGGCCCATCAGGATCAGGGGCCGACCCTCCGTCCTGACCGACTGGACGTTGCCCTCCACCTGATCGAGAAAAAGGCTCCAGCGGGCTATGTCGGCACGCTCTCCCGATGAGGCCCCGAAGCCAAGGAGGTCAAAACCCCTCACCCTGTATCCGGCCTCGGCCAGCACAGAGCCAGTCCGGGCGTAACGTCCGGAATGTTCACCCAGACCATGGACCACCACGATGTCGCCATTGATCGGCCCGCTCGGATCCCAATCCCGGACCAGTTGGGCACCACCATCGGGGCTCGGCTCAGGATGGGCGACACTGACGATCATGATCACGAGATGTTATCGAGGCGGCGAAGCGGAAGGTCGTCTGGAATCCGATCGAAGCTGTCAGGGGGAACCGGCGAGAAGACGTTACCTGAGACGATCGAACCGACAGCCGCCGCCAGGGATTCGATCTGGAGGCGGGTGTGCCACCACCCGACCGTCATGGACAAACCACCCTCCCAGAAATCGATCACATCCACCTTGGTCCCGTTTGCCGCCAAAACTTCGGTGACACGATGTGCCGGGATCGGGAGGATCACGGTGATCGTCCGCCCGACCGGATGCTCGACGGGAAACAGGAGCCCTCTGATCTGAGTCAGTCGGCGTCGCAAGGCACCAGCTCCTTGTCGGGCGCGAGCAGCCGCAGAACTCACGATCGGAGAGCCGCCAGCCGGCCAATCGACGATCGGCTCGGCCCGCCCGGGCAGCTCGACCATGCCCGAGAGCAAGGGATCGACCTCGATCAGCGCCGTCGTCCCGAGCCGCTGAGCAACCTCTGCCAGGCCGGAAAGGTCCTCATCCGATCCCACCCGGTTCGGGTATGAGGCGACGATTGCGGCCGGGGTGGGGCCCGATTCGACCCACACCGTCCGACCCCCGACCACCAGATGACCTTCGGTCCTTCCGACACCCCTGAGCCGGTGGCTGGCGACCGGCGACAGCCAGGCAGGTTGGGGGATGTCGGTGCGAAACATCGGGGGCTGTTCGACTCCCGGAGGGAGCGGCATCGCCTCACCCGAAAAGTCGGCGGTCACCTCTTGAGTTGTCACCTTCTGAGAAAGGGCAGCTCGGCTCGTTGGGCAGGCTCCCAGGACCCCCGGATCTCAACCTGGAGATCCTTTGCCGAAGAAGGCGGCGTGAGGTATCCGAGACCGATTCCACACTCGAGCACCGGGCTGTAGTTGCCGGATGTGACCACGCCGGTCGAACCATTCGCCCGGAGGTTGTACCCGTGCCTCGGAATCTTTCGACCCTCCAGTGTGAACGCCATGATCCTCCGGACAGGCGCAGCGTCCCTCACCTTTTCGAGCGCTGCCTTGCCGACGAAATCGTGTTCCCAGGAGAGAGCGAAGTCGAGACCCGCCTCGAAAGGGTTAGTGGTCGCGTCGAAGTCTTGTCCTGCCAGCAGGAGACCCGCTTCGAGACGCAGCGTGTCCCGGGCTCCGAGACCCGCCGGGTGCACATCACGTTGTCCCAAGGCATCCACCACCAACCCGGCGGTCTCCGCATCGGTCACCAGCTCACCGCCCCGCTCTCCGGTGTACCCGGTCCCGGCCAAATGAACCACCGAGGCCCCGAGGCTCGTGTGGTAGGTGCGGAACCTCTTGGGCGAGATGCCCACGATCTCTTCCAGCGCCCTCGGCGCCTCGGGACCCTGGACCGCCACCATCGCCGTCGCCGGCCTGAGATCCTCTATTTCCACCATGGGGAAGCCCCGGGCGAACCTCGCCATGATGTCGTGGTGGGTGGATGCGTTCGGCAGGACCCAGTACCACTCCTGGTCCCATTGCCATACGAGGAGATCGTCGACGATACCGCCGTCTTCGTTGAGACAAAGTGTGTATTGGGTCCGGCCCGGCTCGATCAGGCTGACGTCGTTGGTCAGTAGCCGGTTGAGACCCGCCTGTGCCCCCGCTCCCCTCCACAGAAACCGCCCCAGATGAGAGACGTCGAACCAAGCGGCCGTTGTTCGGACTGCTCGATGCTCAGCAAGAACCGACTCGTATCGGACCGGCATCTCCCAACCCCCGAAGTCAACAAAACGGGCCCCGAGTGTTTCGTTGAGAGAATGAAGTGGTGAACGTCTGCTGGCGCCGCTCATCCAGTGCGGATCTCGTCTCCACGACGATCGAGGCGGACCACCTGAGGCGGGCCCGGGAGGCGGTGGGGCACCGACGGCGACGAAAGGCTTTCCGGGTCTTCCAACCCGTATTTCTCGACCAGATTCAGATAGTCACGCTGATAGAAGATCTTGCACCGCACATCCGGGTAGAGCTGACGAAGCATCCTGACCTTGGCGTTCTTCTTGGTGACCAGCTTCTGGCTCATGGTCGTGATTTCGATGAAAAGGTCGTCATCGGGGAGGTAAAAGTCGGGGGTGAAGTGTTGGTTGGATCGACCCTCTCCATCCCAACCGATTGGGAATGCCCTTGGTTCATATGCCCAGGGGACCCCGTAGAAGTCGAGAAGGAGAGCGAACTGACGCTCGCTGTTGTGGGCAAAGCGATAACCGCCGGGGCTGGACGGCTCGAAGGGATCGAGGGCCGGGTTCAGGTGGCCTCCGCCTTAGCGATGGGCTCCCCCGCCAACTCTGGGTACAGGTCGTGCAACTCCCCTTCGAGCTCATCCTGCACCGGACCAACGGCGATACCGAAAACGCCCTGACCCCGACGGAACACGTCTACGACCTCATCGGCACTGTGGGCGGCGTAGATGGTTGAACCATCCGACAAAAGGGTTACATCGGCGAGAGGGCGCGCCGAGCGAAGCTGCTGGCGGAGTATCTCGACCGCCTGGCGGATCTTTTTCAGGCTCATTCCGGCATCCAACAACCGCTTGATGACTTTGAGTTGGACCACGTCCGAAAACGAATAGAGCCGTTGCGAACCCGATCCCCGGGCGTCCTGAACCGACGGCTTGATCAGATCGGTGCGGGCCCAGTAGTCGAGCTGGCGGTAGCTGATGCCAACCAGACGGCAAACGAGAGGTGCTCGATATCCGAGATGGGTCGAGATGGCTTCGGTGGTCACAATGGGCCCCTCCAAGTTACGCCCCTTAGGTTTTGGGTTGGGGCTTACAGGTTCGTAATTCCGTTGGTGTCGGCAAGCTAGCCACCGCAACGCCAAGTTGTCAACAACCTGTGGAAAAAGAGGCCTAGGCCTCTGGATCTTCCTTTAGAAAGTCGTCAACCGTCACGTCTTCCAGCATTTCCCGGAAGCGTTCGATTTCTTCCTCTTCGGAGTTTTCGGGGATCTCGATCCCGGCGTCGGTAAGCACCTGGGTGGCCACGTAGACCGGGGCCTGGGCCCTCACAGCGAGGGCGATGGCGTCGGAGGGCCGGCTTGACACATGGAACGACTCCCCGGCCCGCTTCATGACCAGGTCGGCGTAGTAGATGTTGTTGCGGAGCTCGACCACGTCTACCCGGTCCACCTCGGCACCGAGGGTCTCCACCACCAACCTGAGAAGGTCGTGGGTCTGGGGTCGGGGCGGATCGATCCCTTCCAGGGCGGCGGCAATCGCCTGCGCCTCCGGGGCTCCGATCCAGATCGGCAGATATCGGGTGCCGCTGCGCTCGCGCAGCAGGACAATGGGAGTGTTGGACGGCAGCTCCACTCGGACCCCCACTATTTCCATAGCGATACGGTCGCCATTGCCGCTCATTCACTCAGGTTATCACCGGTTGCCGTACACCAAGCGGGCCGCCTCTGCCCGGCGCTCCTGGAACCGCCCCAAATCGAGGACCGCCCAGATCGAAGGGAGATTCCGGAACCAACCATCGTGGTCGAGCCCATACCCGATCAAGTACTCGTCGCCGACCTCAAAACCCCGGTATTCGATGGGAACCTCGACCATTCGCCTTGGAACCTTGTCCAAGAGCGACACGGTCGCCACCGAAGCCGCCCCCCTATCGGTCATCATCCTCCTCAGCACGGTCAGGCTCAAGCCGGTATCGACGATGTCTTCGACGATGACCACATGACGACCCGAGAGATTCTCGGAGGTGTCCAGCACAACCCGCAGCCGCCCTCCTTCTCCAAAGCGCGACAGTGCCAAGAAATCGACATCGATAGGCACCGAGACCTGACGAACCAGGTCGGCCAGAAACGGCAGTGCCCCCAACAGCATCGCAACCAGAATCGGCCGCCTATCCCGGTAATCCTCGCTGATGGCCGCTCCCAACTCGCTCACCCGATCGACAAGGTCGGAAGCTGTAATGACCTCCGTGGCCGGGGCGTCAGCGGTCACCGGACAGCCAAGCCCAGTATCGAGGCACCCACGAGAACGCTTCTCGCCAACCCGGCAGCTCCCCTGCCACCCGATTGAACACGTCGGTCTCCACGGTCGGAGGGCCTTCTGAGGCTAGAAGGCCCGACGCCGCCAACCACGTGAGGGTTTCGATCCGGGCCGTCTCCTGCAACCGAACCGCGGCTACCGAATTCTCCGGTGATTGATGAACGGCGGCCTCCTCGAATCCATAGTCCAGCAAGGCCGCAGCATCCGCGAAGTGCCCGCCGATGCCTTCCGAGCCCATCACGACCGCCAGCAGCCGACGACCGTCCCTCTCGGCTGCAGCGACGAGCACCAGCGATGCCTCGATGGTGAATCCAGTCTTCACACCAATTGCACCCTCGTAGCTTTCGAGGAGATTGTTGGTGGTGGACCCGCCGCGCAAGGTTCCGTCGGGGGCCGGCGGGAAATCGACTGATGCCGATCGAACCATCGCTGCCAATTGCGGATTGGCCAGGACCGCCCGGGCAATCTGGCAGAGGTCCATGGCCGACGAATAATGCCCGGGGGCGTCGAGACCGTGGGGATTGACGAAGTGACTGTTGGTCAGGCCCATCTCGGCCGCTTTCTGGTTCATCAACTCGGCGAAACCCTCGATCGATCCTCCGACATGCTCGGCGATGGCCTCGGCGGCGTCGTTGGCCGAGCGGATCAGGATTGCGGAGAGCAGATCTCCCATGCTGACAACCTCTCCAGCCACCAGACCTATCTCGGCCTCCCCCGCCTCGGCTGCATTGGCCGAGACCGTGACCCTCTCATCGAATGAGCTCCGGTCGGCTGCCACCAGCGCCGTCATCATCTTGGTGGTAGAGGCCAACGGTCGTTGGACATCGGGGTCGTGGGCGGCGATGAGCCAGTCCGATGACTCATCGAAGAGGATCCACGACGGGGCCGAGACCGGCGGGGCCGGTGCCACCAGCCAACCGGGCCGGGGAGGCAACGGTTCCAGCGGCAACGACGCGGTTGCCGCCGGGGCGATAGCAAGGAGCGCTATCACCGCGACCAACAGCACCACCAGCCGCACCCGGCTCATTCGGCGAGCATCTCTCCGAGCCGAGCGCCAAGAAGAATTCGGTGCAGTGAGGCGACGGCTTCGGTTCCGTCTTCCAGCGACTGGTGCGCCCTGGATCGCACCTCGGTCTGGGCCGAACCAAGATAAGGGCCCAGCATCTGGCCGAGCATGTCCGCTTCCCTTTCTACCGCCAGTCGTACCTGGCGCAAATGACGCGGCTCGAAGCCGAGTTCAAGAAGCTGGCGGGCTTCGATCGCCGCCGGCAGGGCCCACCCTGGATAGAGCTCACCGTCGGTGTCGGCCACCGCCGAGATGAGACCATGGGCGATGAGCGCTTCGAGCAGGAGGGAGGAGAGTCCGCTCCGGCGCACCAGGTCATTTCGGGTCAGAGGCTCTCTCTCGGGATCGATCGGCAGTGGCTCCCCGTTGTCCGTTCCCGGTTCCTCACCTCGCTCCCACAGTGTCAGCTTCGATTTGATCACCTTGAGCGGCAGGAAGTGGTCTCGTTGCAGGCCAAGGATGTAACGGAGACGCTTGATCTCGGCGGGCCCGAATTGGCGATACCCGGCCGTTGACCGGGCCGGGGCTATGAGTCCCTGGGCTTCGAGAAATCGAATCTTCGAGACCGAGACATCGGGGTAATCATCACGCAGCAGATTGATGACGTCGCCGATCGAAAGAGGTTCTTCAACCATCGCCCCGCGCCACGATGAACTGGAAGCGGCCGATCATCACCTCGTCGCCAGGATTGAGGCTGGCGGTGTCCACCCGAACATCGTTGACGTAGGTCCCATTGGTCGAACCCAAATCTTCCACTTGCAGCTGCTTTTCATCGCAGTCAAACCGGCAATGCTGTCGGGACACCGTGACGTCGTCAAGGACTATGTCCGACTCGGGATGGCGTCCGACGCCGATTTCCCCGGGCCCGAGCATGAACGTCAAACCCGCCCGAGGTCCCTTCTCAACCACCAGGGCCCAGCCCGTGATGCCGTCCACCGCAGCAGCCTCCTCCGGGGTCAGAGGATGCTCGGGGTCCGGTAGCTCGACATAGGCAACCGTTGGTTCCGTGTCGAGCACAAGCCCACAAGAGGGACAGGTGGCGGCTTGCTCCTCGACCACGCCATCGCACCGGGGACACTGCATGGTGGTCATGGTAGAGCCTGGGCGTGACGTGTTCCCCGGGAACCAAGCTAGGAGCCGATCCCCTGCTCGAGGCTCGAGGCTCGCTGCTATTCGGTCAATGTCCGATACCCCTCGGCGTCGAGGAGCCCTTCCAACGCCGCCGTGTCCTCGATGGTCATTTCGCAGAACCAGCCGGCACCGTACGGTTCCTGGTTGATCAGCTCGGGATGGGTGGAAAGTTCCTGGTTGGCATCCGAGACGGTCCCGGGCATTGGCGCATAGACCTCTGCCACCGATTTGGTCGACTCGACCTCCGCCAGGATTGCGTGGCCCGTCAGTTCGGCACCAACCTTCGGGAGTTGGACGAACACGACGTCGCCCAGGGCGTCCTGGGCGTAGTCGGTGATCCCGACCCGGATGCGGTTCTCGCCAAGCAACTCGACCCATTCGTGCTCGGATGTGTATTTGAGGTGATCGGGAATCAGCATCAGCCTTCCTTTTTAGTTGCCAGCGTGGTGCCGGGCGAGGACTCTACCGAGCGAAACCTGGCCCAGATGTCACCGATGTACTGCCATCCGACGTACCAATACAGGATCAATCCGACAACACCGGCGATCCAGGCAGGCGGCCCGAAAAGCCACGGCGCGATCTCGGCGGATGTCAGGTAGAACGAGGGGATGGCTCCGTAGAGGGCAAAAGTGGCGGCCTTTCCAAGCCAGCGCACCTCGAGCTTGCCGAGCCCCCGGCTGGCCAGGATCAGAGTCCCGATCCCCACCAGAACCTCTCGTACCAGCAAAGGCCAACCGATGATCCCCGGCAAGACCCCGGCCAGCAATCCTCCGACCAGAGCCGAAATGATCATCAGGCGATCGGCCAACGGGTCCAGGAGCTTGCCGAACTCGGAAACTTGATTGAGACGGCGGGCGAGATAGCCGTCGATCCAGTCGGTGGACCCGATCAGGAAGATGAGAGCGGCCGCCAGCCCGACCCGATCCTGCCCGATCAAGACGTACCAGAAGTACGGAACCGCCAGGACTCTGATGCCCGAGACAAGATTCGGAATAGTCAGTATCAAGTTGGGAGTTGGGAGTCGGGAGACCAAGAACCTAGCGAACGTGAGCGTTTCGGGTCTGCTTGATCTATCGACTCTCTACTTTTCACTTTCTACCCTTCGCCTAGGCCGCACCCACGTCCACCAAATGGCATGCCACGTAATGGCCGTTGCCCTTGTCTTCCAGAGGTGGGTGGTCGAGCTGGTGACAGATGTCGGTGGCCATCGGGCAGCGGTCAACGAACCGGCACACAGCCGGCGGATTTATGGCCTTGCCTATTCCCCCCTTGATCTCGACCGGGGCCCGCTTGATCGTCGGGTCGGGGACGGGCACGGCCGATAGGAGGGCTTTCGTATAGGGGTGGAGCGGGTTCGCCAACAGCTCCTCGGAATCGGCAATCTCGACGATCTTCCCGAGATACATCACGGCGATCCGGTCGCACATGTAACGGGCCACGGCCAGGTCGTGGGTGATGTACAAATAGGAAACACCGAACTCACTGCCGAGGTTGAGCATCAAATCCATGATCGAGATGCGAATGCTCACGTCCAGCATCGAGGTGGGCTCGTCCGCCACCACGAAACTGGGGTCGATCACGAGGGCACGGGCGATCGCCACCCGCTGCCGCTGGCCCCCGGAGAGTTCGTGGGGATAGCGGAACATGAAGGTCTCGGGCGGGGTCAGCCCGACAACTTGGAGCAGGGCTGCGACCTTGA
>CAZPIZ010000017.1:0-15612 GCA_964586615.1 uncultured Acidimicrobiaceae bacterium
GCCTCAGCCGATCAGGCTGCTCCGACAATCCCCACAGATCCCCTTTCCCTTGAAGGGGTAGACGTCGTCGTTGCGACCGCAGAAAGCACAAGTGCTCTCGAGCTTGCGGATCACGATGCCGGTTCCCTCGATGCTGATCAGCAACTGGTCGCCTTCACGGATGTTGAAAAGTCGGCGGGTCTCGGCCGGAATGACAATCCGGCCAAGGTCGTCGATCTTACGAACGATTCCAGATTCCAAGACGTTGCTGCTCCGGAACAGGTTGACGGCGGGACCCGGCCGACATTACCTCCCCAGGTTGCGGCGCGTGGGGACGGCTACCCTCGCCTGCGGATGGGATGGCCTCGCATGCGGATGGGATGGGTCGACACGCACTGTCACCTTCAGCTCGACGGCCGCCCGCCCGAGGAGCTTCTGGCCCGCGCCGACAAGGTGGACTGGCTGGTGGTACCCGGCATCGACGCCCAAAGCTCAAGGGCTGCGATAGAGCTGGCGGCGGCTAACCCCGATCGATTGGTTGCCACGGCCGGTCTTCATCCACACGAGGCCGATCGGTGGCGGGACCAAAGAGATGACATCATGAGCATGGTCGACAGCGTCGCAGCGATCGGGGAGACGGGTCTCGACTTCTACCGCAATCTCGCCGACCCCGAGGCCCAGGAGGAGTCGTTCGTTGCTCATATCCGACTTGCCCTCGAGCACAGCAAGCCGATCGTGGTCCATTGCCGTGATGCATTTGCGCGGGTGCATGAGCTGATCTCACACCATCAGGCGGGGCCGTCGACCGTCCTCCATTGCTGGACCGGCGGGCCCCGGTGGACCAAACGGTTTCTCGATCTCGGCTGCTGGTTTTCCTTCGCGGGGCCGGTTGCTTTCGACACAGGTGAGACCGTTCGCCTCGGGGCCGAGCTGGTTCCTCCGTCCCGGGCAATGGTCGAAACCGATACGCCCTACCTGGCTCCTCCGCCCCATCGGCACGAACCAAATGAGCCGGCATGGGTCGAGTTGGTGGGAGAGGCCCTGGCCAGGGTCTGGTCGATCCCGGTCGACACGGTGGCCGAGCAGACCTGCGCCAATGCCCGCACGGTCTTCTTTGGCGAAGCGCCATCAAGATGACCGCACAGACTCTCAAGGAGATGCGGGCGCTCCTGGAGCGACACGGCCTCAAGCCCCGTACCTCGCTGGGCCAGCATTTCCTGGCTGACCCCAACATCACAAGGAGGATTGTCACCACCGCCGGAGTTAGGAAGGGTGACAGGGTGTTGGAGGTTGGACCCGGCACCGGCACCCTCACCCGTCAACTTGTCGCCGCCGGTGCCGACGTGACTGCCATCGAGGTCGACGAGCAACTCAGGCCGGTTCTCGAGGAGACCATGGAGGGGCTAACGGTCAATCTCCTCTTTGTCGATGCTGCCGAGGTCGACTATCGGGCCCTGCTGGGGGAGGGGCCATGGAAGGTGGTGGCGAACCTTCCCTATCAAGTCGGCACCCAGCTCGTTCTTGATTGGCTCCGACTCGTTCCGGCGATCTCTGAGATGACGGTCATGGTCCAGCTCGAAGTGGCGCAGCGAATGGCGGCGCCGCCTGGCTCGCGCGCCTACGGTCTTCCGAGTGTTGTCGTCGGTCTTCACGGAAACTTGAAAATCGCCTTCCGGGTTCCACCGCATGTCTTCTACCCGCCACCACAGGTGGAGTCGGCCGTGGTCCATGTCATTCGGAGAGACGCCCCGGCGGCCTCGACCAGGGCGATCGAACTGGCGGCTGCCGGTTTCGGACAGCGCCGCAAGATGCTGAGGGGCTCGCTTTCGGTGATTCTCCCCAACGCCGAGGAGGTTCTGAGATCTGCTGGCATCGATCCGACCAAACGAGCAGAGGATCTTTCTCCGGCCGACTATCTGCGTCTAGCGGAGGCGACCCCTTGATCTGGGAGGCTCCAGCCAAAATCAACCTCACTCTCGAAGTTAGGCCCCCGGAGAGGGACGGAATGCACCCTCTCCGGTCGTTGGTCCAAGCCATCGACTGGTGCGATCTCCTCGAGGTGGAGGAAGACGACGAAGATCGCCTCGAAGTCACCGGAGCCGACCTTCCAGATGATGGCGACAACCTGGTCTGGAAGGCCGTCTCGGCTCTTCGCCAGCGGCTGGGTCAGGACCGGCCCAAGCTGTATATCAAGCTGAACAAGGCGATTCCGGGGGCGGCCGGTCTTGGTGGTGGTTCGAGCGATGCGGCCGCATCAATGCTCGCCCTTGCCGAGCTCCGAAAGTCATCCGTAAGCATCATTGAGGAAGTGGCGCCAACGGTCGGGGCGGACGTTCCATTCTTTCTGGTAGGAGGGACCGCGTGGATAGAGGGATATGGCGAAAGGATTACCAAAGCAAGAATCGACACCGATTCGTGGGCGCTGGCGATTGCGGTCCCTGACTTTGAATTGAGGACGGAGGATGTGTATCGAGCCTGGGATCGGCTGGAGAGCCCGACCGGTCCGGGTCTCGACGGGAGGTCGTTGCCGCCGGTCCTGCGGGAGCATGGCCCGCTCCGCAATGACCTGACCCCGGGGGCAATGGCATTGAGACCGGAGCTCGGGGACTGGTTGAATGACGTGGCTGAGCTGTGGGAACGCCCTGTTGCGATGTCAGGTTCGGGGCCTTCGCTCTTTGCGTTCTTTGCCGATATCGACGAGGCCGAAGGAGCGGTGCGGGCGCTCCCGAAATCGACCCGGGCGAGCCGGGCGGCGCAGCCCCGGCACACGGGTGCGGTCCGAGTGTCCTAAGGAGGGACTCTCTAAAGCCGGGCGTTGGCCTTACGGAGACGCTCAGCCGTTATTCGGAGAACTTGGAGAGCGAAGAATGGGTTGCTGTGCACAAGGCGAAGGAACTCGTCCTCGGTCAACCGGCACCACGACGGAATCGGTCAAGGCGGAAACGGTGGCTGTCCGCGGAGATTGGTGATTGACGAGGGCCAGCTCACCGACGATCCCTCCCTCTTCAACGGTCTCGACGGTCGCGTCATTCACGGCTATGTCCAACCTGCCCGAAACCACAGCGTACATTTCGCCAGCCGGATCTCCCTGGGCGAAGAGGATCGTTCCGGACTGTATCGCCTGAGGGTTGGGAGAATGCTTGAAGATTGAGATGGTGTCGATCGCGAACTCCTCAAGAAAAGACAGCAAATCTTGCCCGAGCTCGTTTAACGATCAGCAAACCGCCGGTAACCGAAGGGCCAACTAAACCCAATAGGGGCCGGCTTGTTTCGCTGGGTGGGCGTTTTCGCTTTTTCGCTGCCTGTGATGGGACCGCTATCACCATCCCTAAGACACTGACCCACTACTGGGTCGATTGGATCGGGTGGGCCTGGCTAGATTCTTTGCGACTCTCCGAATGGGGGGTGGTTTATCCCCTTTGGGGGGTGGTGTAACCGGTAGCACGGCGGGTTTTGGTCCCGTAAGAGCGGGTTCGAGTCCTGCCCCCCCAGCCAACCGATATTGCAGCAACCCGATATGGATCTCAAATGAGCCTGATCGCTGTGGTTCTCGCGGCCGGCCAGGGCACGAGGATGAAATCTGATCTACCCAAAGTCCTGCATACGGCAGCCGGGCGTAGCCTGCTCGGCTGGGCCCTGGCAGGGGTCGAGGCCCTCCAGCCCGATCGGACCATCGTCGTGGTGGGCCATGAAGCCTCTCGTGTTGCCCAGACCCTCCCCGGCTGGGCCGAAGCCGTCGTCCAGGAGCCTCAGTTGGGTACCGGCCATGCCGTCGACGTGGCACTGGGGGCCATTGGCGCCCTCACCGACGAAGACACGGTGGTCGTTTCCTATGGCGATATGCCTCTCGTTACGGGCGACCTCTTGCGTCGCACCGTCGATGCCCGCCAGGATCAGGCGGCGGCGATGGTGACCTTCGAAATCGACCCTCCCGATGGGTACGGGAGGATCGTTCGGGGTGGCAACGGCGAGGTCGCGCGCGTGGTAGAAGACAGGGACGCCAGCCCCGACCAGCGCCGTATCTCCGAGGTCAATGCCGGGATTTATGCCTTCTCCGGGCTCGCCCTCCAGATGGCCCTCGGCCGAATTGCCGCCGACAATGCCCAAGGGGAGTATTACCTGCCCGATGTCTTGCCGATACTGATTGAAGAAGGTGAAAAGGTTGGAACCGTTAGCGCCGACTCGATGGAGGTGTCAGGGGTGAACTCTCAGGATCAGTTGGCCGCAGCCGACGCCGAACTGCGGCGGCGCATCAATCGAAGCTGGCAGCAGCGAGGGGTGTGGATGCAGGACCCCGACCGCGTCTATATCGATGATCCTGTTGAGCTGGCGCCCGGAGTTCGGCTCTACCCGGGTGTGCACCTGGAGGGCCATACCCGCATCGAGGAAGGGGCGGTTGTGGGCCCGGATTGCTTCGTCGCTGATTCGGTAATCGGCCCCGGAGCCCGGGTCTGGTACTCGGTTCTGCGTTCGGCCCGGGTGGGGGAGGGGGCCGAGGTCGGGCCCTATGCGTCGCTGCGGCCCGGAACCGTCCTTGGGCCCCGTGCCAAGGCAGGAACTTTCGTGGAGATCAAGAACAGCACTCTCGAAGAGGGCGCCAAGGTTCCCCACCTTTCCTACATGGGCGACGCCACCATCGGGGCCCGGGCCAACGTTGGAGCCGGCTCGATCACCTGTAACTACGACGGGTACGAAAAGCATCAGACGGTGATCGGAGAGGGAGCCTTTATCGGATCCGACACCATGCTGGTGGCCCCGGTCGTAGTCGGACCGGGGGCGTTCACGGGCGCCGGTTCGGTCATAACGAAGGATGTCGAGGCGGGAGCCCTGGCAGTGGAGCGTTCGCACCAAGAAGAGATAAAGGGCTACGCTGCCCGCCGGGAAGAGCGACACCGAGCTAGGGCATCAGAAGACTGATATGGACGTCGTAAGCCGAAGCCGCATGATGCTTTTCACCGGAGGAGCCAACCCGGCCCTGGCCAATGAGGTGGCAGACATCCTTGGTGTGCGGCTGGGCGG
This sequence comes from uncultured Acidimicrobiaceae bacterium, assembly GCA_964586615.1. Classification (GTDB taxonomy): domain Bacteria; phylum Actinomycetota; class Acidimicrobiia; order Spongiisociales; family ZC4RG35; genus DATEEG01. The sequence goes on from CAZPIZ010000017.1 coordinate 4,999, forward strand.
TTTGCACCACTCCACCTTCGCCAACGGGGAGATCTACGTCCGGCCGACCGAGTCGGTTCGCGGTGCCGACTGCTTCGTGATGCAAAGCCATTCACATCCGATCAACGAGAACATCATGGAGCAGTTGATCACCATCGATGCCCTGAAGAGGGCCTCAGCTCGGAGGGTCACAGCGGTGATGCCGTTCTACGGGTACTCGCGGCAGGACAAGAAGGTTCTGCCGAGGGAACCGATTACGGCCCGTCTGGTAGGCGATCTGTTCGTGACGGCCGGCGCTGACCGGCTGGTTTCAGTTGATCTTCACACCGGTCAGCTCCAGGGTTTCGTAACCCAGCCCTTCGACCATCTCACCGCCCTGCCGATCATCACGGATTACCTGAGGGAACGGATCGAGGGTCCGACAGCAGTCGTATCCCCCGATGCCGGTGGTGTGAAGCGAGCAGAGAGGTATGCGCGGCGGCTCGACGCCACGGTGGCCTTCGTCTACAAGCGGCGTGAGCCTGACCATCACAACGTGTCGGCAGCTCTTGAGGTGTCCGGTGAGGTGGCCGGGAGGCACGCCGTAATTGTCGACGACATGATCGACACCGCCGGGACCGTTACCAACGCCGCCGAGCTCGTGGCCGCCCAGGGCGCCCTTTCGGTTCGGATCGCCGCCACCCACGCAATTCTTTCTGAGCCGGCGGTCGATCGCATCAAGAACTCTCCCGTCGAGGAAGTCATCGTCACCAACACCCTTCCGGTGTCTGCGGAGGCGGCTCAACTCGACAAGCTGAAGGTGCTTTCGATCGGCTCGATCGTGGCCGAGGCCCTCCACGCCATCTTCACCGAGAGTTCTGTATCCGAGATCTTCCTGGGTGACAACACGTAGAGGGTCTCAAGGCTCAAGCTACGAACCTCAAACGCCAGAGGCTTTCACGGATCAATCGCGGGCAACACCAGCACCTCGCCCGGGAAGATGAGGTCAGGGTCGCCCGACCTGATCTTCGAAAGGTTGGTTCCGACCACCTTCAGCCAATAGGGAGCGATCTCCGAGTCCGTCACCGCCCGACCCCGGACCTGGACGAGTCTTTGCTCGGCGAGTTGCCACATGTGATCACCGGGGCGGACAACGACTTCGATGGCCTCGATGGTGATGGTGATTTGAGGGTTGGTTGCGTGAGGATCGGCAGGTGGGGGATTGTCAGCCTGACGATTGCCAGTCGGTTGCACCGGGACAAACAGCGTCGCCGGGTCTTCTGGCGGAGCCGTCGGAAATTGATCCTCGACCTGGTCAAAGAGCCCGGCATCATCGGATCTGGTCGGATCGATTTCCACCGCGTCGCCGGCCGGAATGGGAACATAGCCGGAAACCGTCATCGCCCCGACTGCGGTTGGGAGGCTCATGGTTGCGACCAGAGCCCCCGCCACGATGCGATCGACGAGACGCCTGACCGGACCGATCGTTGCCCACCTGACCGCCCGGACCGCAGCCGGTAATCGGGCCACACTCGCCATCAGGTATAGAAGGGTCGAGCCCGCCAGCCAATAGCCCACCGTTAGCCCAATAAGTCTCAATGCGGAGGCGAGGGCCGGTTCCAACGGTCCACCGGGGTCGAGGATCAAAGCGGGCGGGAATGCCTGCCCGAGCCGATGGAGCCAGGCGATGGACACGGCAATAACCGCCAACCAACCCGCCAGTGCCAGCCATCGCTTCATAACACCGCAAACGTACCTGCCTGCGGGCCCTGGTTGAAGGGGGCTGAACGTCAGGTTTTCGCGGGTCTACGATAGTTCACTCACCGCCACCCCGAATTTAGAAGGTGACCCTTGAAGGTAAAGATCGGAATAGCCGACGCCGACCGCGTCGTGGAAATCGAAGCAGACGATCCTGAGGCTCTTCGAAACACCATCAACGCTGCCTTCACGTCCGGAACAACGATGCTCTGGTTCGAAGACACCAAGAAGCGTCTCGTTGGGATCCCGCGGGAAAAAATCGCCTACGTGGAGATCGAGCAGGAAGCCGATTCTCGCTCGGTGGGATTCGCCCGCGCCAGCGGGTAGAGGGCCCGGACCGGTTCGCCACCCCCTCCGGTTCGGCTCCTATTTCGCCGAACTACCTCCACCAACGCTCACTTCGTTCGCTGGGGAGAAACTACATTGCCCGGCGGCGGCGTTCGGCGAGCCAGCGCTTGCGAAGGCGGCGACGCTCGTCCTCGGCGTAGCCGCCCCAGACTCCGGATTCCTGGTTCGATTCGAGGGCGTACTGGAGACAATCGTCCTGAACGGAACAAGCTGCGCAGATCACCTTTGCGGCCGCGATTTGATCGACCGCCGGGCCTGTGCTGCCGATCGGAAAGAACAACGACGGTTCCGAATCGCGACACGCAGCAAGGTCTCGCCATTCCGTCGTGACGGTGAGTGTGGTGGTTACCATGGGCATCTTCCTTGTGAAGTCCTTCACAAGGCTGGCCATGCCTCATGAAGCTGTGTGTGGTTGATTGCAGGATGTACGGTAATGGCCAGGTCACAATCCTGCAATCGAATTCTAACGCCAAAAACTGGACGGATTCTCTAGAAACAGGTGGCGGGGTATGAAGGTGATAGGCCACCGCGGATGGCCAACCAGATACCCTGACAATGTCCTTGCCGGCGTGGCCGCTGCCCTCGAGGTGGCCGACATGGTCGAAGTGGACGTGCGGGTGTCAGGGGATCGGAACCTGGTCCTCTCCCACGATCCGGTGTTGGGTGGGCTCTTGGTGGACGAAACTCCCTGGGCCACGTTGGCCCAACTCGACCTGGGAGGCGGTTTCCACCCGGCCAGCCTCGATCAACTCCTCGAGCGTTTTCCCACTTCCCCATTCAACCTCGAGGTGAAGAACCACCCCGGCGAACCCGGGTTTGATCCTGACCACAAGGTCGCCCTCCGGACCGCGGCCGCCGCCCGCCCCGGAGATCTCCTCACTTGCTTCTATTGGCCGACGATGGACGCGGTGCGTCTGGACTTTCCCGATGTAGCCACTGGTTTGCTGGTCGATTCCGATTGGGACCTTGCCAAGGCTGTCGATCACGCCCTCGCCGAAGGGCACCTGGCGGTGGTTGCCCAGTGGGAACTTGCCCTGAGGTCGGGTCCCGTGGTGCAAACCGCCGCCGAGGCCGGGCTGGCCGTTGCGGTATGGACGCTTAATGACCCCACCAGGGTCGATGAGTTGGCATCTATTGGGGTGACGGCGATCATCACCGATGATCCCGGTGAAATGCGCCGGGCAGTCGGCTGAGATCCGAGGAACCGCGTGGCCACCATCAAAGAGCAACTCTCCGAAGAACTAAAGGACGCCATGAAGACCCGTGACGTCAACCGCAGGGATGTCATCCGTCTGATCGAGACGGAAATCAGCCTTGCCAGATCGGCCCCGGGCTTCAAGGGTGAAGTGAACGACGATCTCTATCGCCAGGTGATCTCCAGCTACTCGAAGAAGATGGACAAGGCGCGGGCGGAGTACCTCGAACTCGGACCCCGCGCCGAGGAAATGGCCCGGAAGCTGGGGTGGGAGGTCGACTACCTTTCGCGGTGGCTTCCGACCAAGCTCGATGAGGCGTCCACGGAGGTGCTGGTCCGCACCACCATTTCCGAGCTTGGTGTTGAGGGAGAACCCAAGGCAGCCGGCCGGGTGATCGGCCAGATCATGAAGACCCATAAGGACGAGGTCGATGGCGGCCTCGTCAACAGACTGGTGGCCGCTGCACTCAGTCAGGGCTGAGCGTTTCCTTGAAGGCGAGGCACCTGCGGCGGGCCAGGCCGTATATCCCGATGCGGACCAGACGTCCCTGGTCATCGACCAACATGGCCTCAGTATGACCAGTCGTCCCCTCGGCGGCCGATATCAACCAATGCTGGCGACGCCCTGGGAGCGGGCATTCTCCGATCCGGGATGGTGGTTCGAGGTCAAGTGGGATGGCTATCGCACCATCGCCTACTGCGCACCCGATCGCACCGAGCTGAGGTCTCGGAGAGGAAACGACGTCGGCTATCGGTTTCCCGAAGTGGCGGCCATGCGATTGGATCGAGAGGTGGTCCTGGACGGAGAGATCGTTGCCTTCGATGACGACGGAACGCCGAGTTTCTTTCTGCTCGGTCGGCGGCCGGCCAACTTTGTCGTCTTCGACGTGCTCTTTCTGGACGGCGATCGTTGCGGTCTTCCCTACGAGGCTCGACGGGCGCTGCTCGATCAACTGACTATTCCCAACCCGGCGGTGCTCAGCCAGCCGGTGCAAGGCGACGGGGAGGCGCTCTTCGAAGCCGTAGGGGAACGGGGCATGGAGGGCATCGTTGCCAAGAAGATGGGGTCGCTCTACTACCCGGGCCGGAGGTCACCCGATTGGCGCAAGATCGCTCACAAGCATCGCGGTCGGGCGGTGGTCGGTGGATACCTGGCTGGGGAGGGGGGTCGCGCTTGCACGTTTGGCTCTTTGCTCCTAGGCCTCTGGGCGTCAGATGGCCTGAGGTTTGTCGGTTCCGTCGGATCGGGCTTCACCGAAAGGACGCTTCGAGAGATCCAGGCCCTCCTCGATCCCATCCGGCAAGCGGGATCGCCATTTGTCAACGCCGTGGACGTCCCCGGTCACAAGACGTATGTCGACCCGATGATCGTGGCCGAAATCGAATACCGCGAATGGACCCCCTTCGCCCGGTTGCGAGCCCCCGTCTTCAAGGGGCTCTCAGACGCCTTAACCGACTCGGTTACCTGGGAAAAAGAAGGCCCCATCGGGAGCGGCTCTTAACTAACTGGCAGCTTTCCGCTTCTTGGTCGCCTCGACGCTCGCCTTCAGAGCCTCGAGCAGGTCGACCACCTTGGTGGGCTCGGGGGCTGCCGGTGCGACGATCTCCTCGCCATCCACCTTCTTCTGGGCAGCGCTTTCGATCGCTTCGCGGGAGCTGTCCTTGAAAGCCTCGGGGTCGAACTCGGCGGTGAGGCCATCGATCAGCATCTGGGCCATCTTGACCTCTTCCTTCCTGAGCTCTACATCGCTCTCGAGTTCTTCGAATTCGGGCTGGCGGATCTCATCGGGCCAGTACATGGTCTCCATCACCAGGACTCCGTCCTTGGCCCGCAGCGTGGCCAGTTGCTGCTTGTCCCGGATCGATACCTTGGCAATCCCCACCCTGCCCTTGTCCTTAAGAGCTTCCAGCAGGATCTTGTAAGCCTTCACACCGGTCCGCTCGGGGGCCAGGTAGTACGACGACTTGTAGTAGATCGGGTCGATCTCGGCTTCGTTCACGAACTGAACGACATCGACCAGTCGGTTGCCGTCGGCGGCGGTGGCAGCTTCGAGTTCTTCGTCGGTGAATACGACGTACTTGCCTTTTTCGACTTCGTAGCCGCGGACAATGTCGTCCCAGACGACCTCTTCCCCGTCGCTTTCGGCCACTCGCTTGTATTTGATGGGGGAGTGGTCCGTACCCCGGAGCATCTTGAACTTGGGTGTCTTTGACTCGGTGGCGGTGTAGAGAGCCACCGGAATCGTCACCAACCCGAAGGAGATGGCACCTTTCCATATGGAGCGAGGCATAGACCCAAGTTTAGGTCGACGGGTGGGACAAAACCCAGGTCTAGACCGCCGGGGTGATCAATTCCCGGACCGCCAGGAAATGGGTCATGGCTGCGGCGATCACGATCACGTGAAATACCTCGTGATAGGAGAAGATGCGTGGCAACAGACGGGGCCAGTGGCGAATCATCATGAGCATGCCCACCAGGTAGGCGATGCTTCCCGCCACGGTGAGGCCGAGCAATTTCGGCTGCATGCGGTCAAGCATCAACTGCAGTGGTGCCACAAGGGCTACTCCGAGTCCGATCTGGATGATCAGAGTCCATCGGTTGCGGGTCCGGGGCCAGATCTCCTTGAGGGCTCCAAGCACCCCGATCCCCCATATCAGGGCGATCCCAATCCCCATCTCCGGGCCGTCGAGAGTTCCGACCAGCAGGGCGGTGAAAGTGGCGGCGACAAGGGCGTAGATCCAACTGTGATCAAGCCCCTGGAATCGGGCTTTCCAGACGGTGTTCCACGGAAGGCAGTGATACATGGTGCTGGTCGTGAACACACCGACGAGGGCGACGCCATAGATGATGGCGACGCTCACTCGGCCTGGGCCGTTGGCGGAACTGACGAGAGCAATTACGGCGACGACGGAAACCAAGGCGGCGGTTCCGTGGAGAAAACCTCGTATCGGGTTTTGCATCCTGCCGAGTGAGATCCGCTCCACAGGACGATTATGCACCATTCGTGGATGTTTTCTGGCGCTCGACATTTTCTGGCAGCCGCGCCCTCGGCAGGATTCGAACCTGCGCATCTGGCTCCGGAGGCCAGCGCTCTATCCCCTGAGCTACGAGGGCGGGAGGAGGTTGATTGTACCGATCCCCGTTCAAGGCTCGTCTGGCGTCTATACGACCCGCACCCAACCGAAGGGGTCCTCGGAAGCTCCGGTGTGGATATCGGTGAGTGCTTTCCGGAGCCGCAGAGTGTTCGACCCCACTTCCCCATCGTTGATGGTGATCTCTTCGCCTTTGTGAATGAAGGTTCCGACCGCCGAGAGAACCGCGGCCGTACCGGATAGCGCCGCCTCGCCCTTCCATGACAGAACTTCGTCGACCGTCACCGAGCGCTCCTCCACCTGATACCCGAGCCGGGCGGCAAGGCGCAGGGTGGAGTCGCGGGTGACACCGTGGAGATAGGACTCCGAAAGCGGGGCAGTAACCACAACCTCGTCGTCGATGAGAAGAAAGTTCGAAGCTCCGGTTTCCTCTACCAACCCGTCGGGGGCGAAAAGAACCTGATCGGCCTGGTGCTCTCGGCGGGCGGCGACGACAGTCCTCAATGCCGAGACATAGTTGGCGCCGGCCTTGACCATGCCAAACCCGGGGGTGGAGCGCCGGCTCTCGTCCTCGATGAGAATCCGAAGGGCCCGCATCCCGCCGGCGAAATAATCCCCGACGGGTGAGGCCAACACGTAAAGGGTCCCGGTCTTGGGTGGTGATCCGGCGGCCCCGATGTTGACCTCGGTGCCGATCAGCGTGGGCCTCAGATAGAGGCTCCCGGGCGGTTCGGGGATCTCGTCACGGTTGGCAACCACCACCCGCTCGACCATCTTGATAACCAGGTCCTCATCGGGGACCGGTAAACACATCAGTCCGGCGCTTTGCCGCAGGCGGGCGGTGTGGGCATCAAGACGGAAGATCCTGGCCTCACCACCCTGTCCGCGGTGGGCCTTCAGTCCTTCGAAGCAGGCGCTGGCGTAATGGAACACATGGGCGCCGGGATGGAGTGCGAACTTCTCTACCTCGTGCAGCCTGACGGGTCCATAGCCTGACTCATCGAACGTCGTACTCGCCATCACGGGGGCGAACACCGTCCCAAACGGGGCCTTCGGGGCGGAAGTAGCTGTGCTGGTCATGGCATGAGGCTAATTCGGCGTCTTCCGTCTTCCGCCTTCTCATTACCATCGCTCGCCTTGTGAAGGTCGGCATCGGCATCCTCGGTGGTGGGATCGTTGGAGGGACTCTGGCGCGTCGTCTCCTAGCCGACCGGGACGCTATCGCTCAGAAGACCGGACTCGATCTGGAGCTCGTCAAGGTGGCGGTTCGCGATCTTGAACGACCGCGCAACTTCCCGGCGGAATACGCCACCACCAGGCTCGAAGAGGTCGTCGATGATCCCAACGTCTCGCTGGTGGTCGAATTGATGGGGGGTCTGGAACCAGCCGGAAGCATGGTGCTCAGGGCCCTGGAGGCTGGAAAGCCGGTAGTGACCGCCAACAAGGAACTTGTCGCTGCCAAGGGCCCGTCGCTCTTTGCGGCGGCAGCCGCAGCCGGGGTGTCGCTCCTGTTCGAAGCTGCCGTCGGGGGAGGGATCCCCCTGATTCGCCCCCTGACCGAATCGCTGGCGGGTGAAAAGATCAGCCGTGTGCTTGGGATCGTCAACGGCACCACCAACTACATCCTCACGGCGATGGACGAGGACGGGACCTCGTTCGCCGACGCTCTCAAGGCCGCCCAGGGCCTGGGTTACGCCGAGGCCGATCCGACCGCTGACGTCAGTGGAGCCGATGCCGCCGCCAAGGCCGTGATCCTGGCTGGTCTTGCCTTCGGCGTGTGGGTCGGTTCGGAGAGGGTCTACAGAGAAGGAATCGATCGACTCGACACTCGCGACCTCGGCTTCGCTCGCCAGTTGGGCTACGTCGTCAAGCTTCTCGGAGTGGCAGATTCGGGACCGTCCGGCGTGTCGGTGAGGGTTCATCCCACCTTTGTGCCCCGTTCGCATCCGCTCGCATCCATCCGTGGCGCCACCAACGCGTTTTTTGTCGAGGGACCGGCCGTGGGCCAACTCCTCTTCTCGGGCCCGGGTGCCGGTGGTGAGCCAACTGCGACGGCGGTCCTTGGTGACGTGATCGATGCCTCGCGGGAACTCCTGGCGGGGTCCCAGGTCGCTCCCCGCATCCTCCTTGCCGATCGGGAGGTTGCTGACTTCGGGGGCGTCAGTTCACGCTGGTACATCCGCCTTGAGGTCGATGACTCCCCAGGTGTGCTGGCGGCGATTGCCGGAGTGTTTGGGGAGTCGGGGGTTTCGCTCGGCTCGGTGTGGCAGGAGGGGAGAGGTGATCAGGCAACCCTGATCCTCATCACCCACGACGCCACAGAACAAGCTCATCGACAGGCGGTAGATCGCCTCGAGGCACTGGCGGTCGTCAAACAGGTGGCGACCACGATCCGGGTGCTTGGCACCGATCAGCCGCCCGGTCTCCGCTGATGCGCTATCTGTCGACCCGTGGCGGCCGGGGCCATTCTGGTCGGCCGGGATTCGAGGAGGTGCTACTGGAGGGTCTGGCGCCCGACGGTGGTCTGTACCTCCCTGAGGCCTGGCCGCGGCTACACATCTCTAGTTCCTCAACCTATCAGGAGGTGGTTGCGGCCACGTTGGCCCCGTTCGTCGCTCCCGATTCGCTCGAACAGGAGCTGAGGGCAATCACCGAGGAGGCCTATGCGAGCTTCCGCCACCCCGAGGTTGCTCCCTTGCGGGAGGTGGGGGAGGGTCACTATTTGTTGGAGCTCTTCTGGGGTCCCACGCTGTCCTTCAAGGATTATGCGCTTTCGGTCGTGGGACTGATGTTCGACCGGGTTCTCTCCCGCACCAAGCGGAGGCTGCTGGTGCTGGGAGCCACATCCGGAGATACGGGATCGGCCGCCATCGCCGCATGCCGGGGCCGAAAGAGCATTGATGTCGTGATCCTCTATCCGGCCAGGCGGGTGTCGGAGGTTCAGCGCCGTCAGATGACAACCCTTCCCGACGCCAACGTCCGCGCGATCGCCGTCGACGGGACCTTTGACGACTGTCAGGCATTGGTGAAAAGGGCCTTTGCCGACCCGAGCCACGGTCTGTCTCTGGGAGCGGTCAACTCGATCAACTGGGCCCGGGTCGTGGCTCAGAGTGCTTACTACTTGTGGGCGGCCGGGCGGGCCGGGAATGATCGGGTGGCCTTTGCCGTCCCGACCGGCAACTTCGGAAACGCCTTTGCGGGATGGGTGGCCAAGCGGCTGACCAATCGCGACCATGGCTCCCCGGTTGGCCGCTTGTTGATCGCCAACAACGCCAACCACGGCCTGTCCCGTTTGTTCGATGAGGGGATTCTTGCCGTCGATGGGGTGGTGCCGACCCACGCTCCCGCGATGGACATCCAAATACCGTCAAACCTCGAACGGTATCTGTACGAGCTGTCCGGTGGCAATCCTGATCGGGTCCGGCATTGGCAAGAAACACTCGTGCGGGAAGGGCGGTTGGAGCTGCCTGACGAACTCCGCCAACGGGCCCGTGAGGACTTCGCATCCGGCTGGATCGACGACCCCACGGTCGAGCAGACGATCACGACCGTCTACAGGGACCATGGGCTTTTGATCGATCCGCACACCGCAGTGGCCTGGGAAGTTGGCAGGCGTCTTCGCCTCCCAGGGGAGACGCTGGTGACGATCGCCACCGCCCATCCCGCCAAATTTGGCGATGTCGTTCGCACCGCAGTGGGCTTCGATCCCCCCTTGCCCGATGAACTAGCCGGGCTGATGGATATGGAAGAACGGATCGTTGAGATACCGAACGACTATCGCGCGCTGTTGGAATTGCTTGGGGAATTTCCCTTGTGACTTGTGACTTGTACTCTCCGATCGCCTGCTACTATCTACTTCACCGCCCGGCACACAGCGACTTCGGGCATGACCCCCCGGTTGGTTCGAGGGGGGAAATGTTGGTTCGAGGAGGGAAATGGCCCTCTATGTCGGAAACTCCGATCGAGCAGTAACCGTAAGTCTCTGGACGTCTCGCCTGGGCACCTCTCTACACGAGTGAACAACACGAGTGAGCAACACGAGTGAGCAAATGAGCACCAGAGCGCAACTTCAAACCAAGTCGATTGCCGAACTGCGCCAAATCGCCGAAGCCGTGGGTGTTGAATCAGATGGACTCCAGAAGTCCAAGCTGATCAGCGCTCTCATGGCTGCTGGCGGTGTGACCGACGACGGCGAGGAGGCTCCAATGGTGGATATGCCAACTGCTACCCCCCGCAATGAGACTGCTACCCCCCGCAATGAG
>CAZPIZ010000017.1:15712-17482 GCA_964586615.1 uncultured Acidimicrobiaceae bacterium
GGTGGATATGCCAACTGCTACCCCCCGCAATGAGACTGCTACCCCCCGCAATGAGGAAGGCAGGAGTGGCGACTCCTCTTCCAATAGCGCATCAAACCGGACCACCGATCTCGACCAGTCCGACGAGGCCGCATCGGATATCCAGGGAGAGGGCGACGTCGACGAAGGCTCGTCCGGTGGCGACGGCTCGGATTCGAGCGAAGGCGATCGTGACGATTTCCGCGGCAACCGCCGTCGCCGTCGCCGTGGGCGTGGCGGAGGGCCCGGGGCTCGTGAACCCCGTGAGTACCAGGGCTCGTACGAGCAGGTTTCCGAAGGCGATCTCGAGACCCGCGAGGGCTTACTCGACATTCTCCCGGAGGGTTATGGGTTTCTGCGGACCGATGGCTACCTGCCCGGTGATCGTGATGTCTATGTCTCCGCCGGCCAGGTTCGAAAGTTTGCCCTCCGCAAGGCCGACCAGGTAGTTGGGCCCGTTCGCCCAGCTCGGGCCCAGGAGAAGTACCCGGCCTTGGTACGGATCGACACTGTCAATGGCATGAGCTCGGACGAAGCGATGCGTCGGCCTCGGTTCGAGCACCTCACTCCGCTCTTTCCCGACCAACGGCTCCGGCTCGAGGTTGAGGGGAAGGGCAACGGAGTCCTGACCCGGATCGTCGATCTGATCGCCCCCATCGGCAAGGGCCAGCGTGGTTTGATCGTGTCCCCTCCCAAGGCGGGAAAGACCACCGTTCTGCAGGAGATCGCCCAGTCGATCGCTACCAACAACCCAGAGTGCTATTTGATGGTGGTGCTGGTGGACGAGCGGCCGGAAGAGGTCACCGACATGCAGCGGTCGGTAAAGGGTGAGGTCATCTACTCCACTTTTGACCGTCCCGCCGAGGAGTCCATCCAAGTCTCCGAGCTGGCAATCGAGCGGGCCAAACGTTTGGTCGAGGCGGGGACCGACGTTGTGATCCTGCTCGACTCGATCACCCGTCTCGCCAGGGCCCACAACCTGGCAACCCCCGCTTCGGGAAGGATCCTCTCCGGTGGAGTCGATTCCACGGCCCTCTATCCGCCCAAGCGGTTTTTCGGCGCCGCCCGCAACATCGAGGAGGGCGGATCGCTCACGATCCTTGGCACCGCTCTGGTCGAGACCGGATCCAAGATGGACGAGGTGATATTCGAGGAGTTCAAGGGGACCGGCAACATGGAGCTGAGGCTCGACCGCAAGCTCGCCGACCGCCGGATCTACCCGGCCATCGACGTCGAATCGTCCGGAACCCGGAAGGAAGAGCTTCTCTTCGATCGCAAGGAGCTGGCCCAGGTCTGGAAGCTGCGCCGGGTCCTTCTTGCCCTGGAATCAGGAGCGTCTCTCGAGTTGTTGATAGATCGGCTCAAGAACTCCAAGTCAAACGAGGAGTTTCTGGCCGATGTCGCCAAGAGCGGCAACTAAGCCTCGATAGATCGAAACGGAGTCGAAGGACATGAGGACCGATATCCATCCCACCTACGCCGACACCACCGTTGTCTGCTCGTGTGGCAACCGGTTTACAACCCGGTCTACCAAGCCCGGGGAGCTGCACGTCGAACTTTGCAACGAGTGCCATCCCTTCTTTACCGGCCGTCAAAAGCTGGTCGACTCCGGTGGTCGCGTTGAGAAGTTCCAACGGCGTTATGCCGCAGCCAACTACGGCAGCAAGAAGAAGCAGGCCGCCGCCGAAGCGTCCCCAGCCGAAGCGTCCCCCGCCGAGTGACACCGGTCTTGGCCTCGAACAGATAGATCGA
>CAZPIZ010000017.1:17582-18644 GCA_964586615.1 uncultured Acidimicrobiaceae bacterium
GCCGAAGCGTCCCCCGCCGAGTGACACCGGTCTTGGCCTCGAACAGATAGATCGAACGCGCTCCGGATGAGTGACCCGACGGCAGGTGATAACAATCCGCAGAACGGAAAACCTGCGCTGACCGTCGGTGGTCAGGCGGTGTTGGAGGGGGTCATGATGCGGGCCCCCCAGGCCTGGGCGGTAGCGGTGCGCCGACCCGACGGGGTCATCGAGGCCGCCCGTCACCCTCTCCCGCGGCTGTCGTCGCGCTCCCGGCTTGCCACGATCCCGTTCATCCGCGGCGTCATGGTTCTGGGCGAGTCTCTGACCCTCGGTTTCCGGGCCCTTTCCTGGTCCGCCCAGAAGGCCACCGGAGAGGAAGAAGAGGAACTTTCTAAGGGCCAGATTGCCGGGTCGATGACCATCGCCCTGGTGTTCTTTGCCGCTCTATTCATCGTGGCCCCGGCGGCGGCGGCCCGGGCGATCACCGACGACCGTTCCTTTTTCTACGCCACGGTGGAAGGTCTGGTGCAACTGGGCATCTTCCTCGGGTATCTCTGGCTGCTCGGAAGGTCACAGGAGATCAAGAGGGTCTTTGCCTATCACGGGGCCGAGCACATGTCGATCCACGCCTATGAGGCTGGTGATCCCCTCTCGGTAGTCCGCGTCCAGAAGTACCGGCCGGAGCACCCCCGCTGCGGGACCAGCTTTCTCCTCCTTGTGATGTTCCTCGCCATCTTGATTTTCGGTTTGCTCGGCCGCCTGCCCTGGCCACTGCTGATCGCCAGCCGGGTGATCGGTATCCCCGTGATCGCCGGCATCTCCTATGAATTGTTGAAGCTCTCGGGTGCCAACCAGGACAACCTGTTTGGGCGGTTTATGGCCGCGCCAGGACTCTGGCTCCAGCGGCTGACCACCCGCTATCCGGAGCCGGACCAGATCGAGGTGGCGATCGCCAGCCTGCTGTCGGCCCTCGACGACGACGAAGTCGCCCAGGTGGTAGCCAGGGGAGAGGTTCCCGACGCCGCCCTGGCGGCCCGGGCTCGTTAGCTTCTCCGATCATGGATAAGGGACTGCCATGGA
>CAZPIZ010000018.1:0-18317 GCA_964586615.1 uncultured Acidimicrobiaceae bacterium
CTCCTTTCCGATCATGACAGTCCGAGCTACTGGACGCACGTGGATCCAGGCTTAGCTCAACCCGGGATCCACACTACTCCTGGTCTGGTTTCGCAGTGCTGGCACCAAGAACAGGGGAGCCCGGCTCGGACCGACACGCCAATTCACGTCGCGTTCGGGCAGACTTGGGGGATGCGGTGCGAGGTGACGCTCCTTGGTGGGTTCGGTGTTGTGGTGGATGGCGCTGCGATTCCCGCGGCGGCATGGCGGCATCGGCGAGCGCTACAGCTGGTCAAGATCCTCGCTCTTTCTACTGGACATCGTGTGACGGCCGAGCAGGTGATCGATCTCTTATGGCCGGACCTGTCCGCCCATGCCGGTGGAGCGAACCTCCGTAAGGCGGCCCACTTCGCCCGTCAAGTGCTCGGGGTGTCCGAGGCCATGGTGTTGGGCGATGGTCTGGTGACTCTCTTCCCGCAGGCAGAGATGCGGATCGACGCCGATGAGTTCGAGCGATCCGCAGATGCGGCTTTTCGTTCCGACGATCCCCGCCTGTTGGCCACGGCGATCGAACTCTACGCCGGCGAGCTTCTCCCGGACGATCGATACGAGGATTGGGCAGCCGGGCCCCGGGAACGGCTGCGGCGCAAGTATCTCGAGGCTTTGCGACGTTCGGGGTTGTGGGAACGGCTGGTGGAGGAGGAACCATACGATGAGGAGGCGCACCGGGCGCTGATGCATAGGTGGCTAGATCGGGGCAACCGTCATGCCGCGCTGCGACAGTTCAGCCGCCTCCAAGACCTTCTGGCGAGGGAGCTTGGGGTGCGCCCGAGCCAGGAAACGTTGGCGTTGTGGTCCGATATCAAGGCGGCTGCGCCACAGGTACCTGTTGTCGGACCATTTGTCGGTCGAGACCGCGAGATCGAGCAGGCCATGTCGAGGTGGGCGGAGGCACGTGCGGGGCGGGGCGGTGTTGTGCTTGTGTCGGGAGAGGCCGGCATCGGCAAGACCCGTTTCTGCGACGAGCTGATCCGTGGTGTCCAAGCCGACGGGGCAGCCACCATCATCGGAGTCGCTCACCAGGAGGAGGCGTCGTCTGCCTTCGGAGTGATCTTCCGTGCGCTCGACGCCGCCCTGACCGAACGTCCCCAGCTCACCAGACTGCTGGGTCGGGAGACCCGGGAACGGTTCGCCGGTTCGGTCCCCGTCAAAGCGGCAGGGTTGTCGTGGATGGAGGCTTCCACGCCTGGAATCGAGAGGCAGAGGCTCTTTTCTTCGGTGGCCCAGGTCGTGACCACGGCTGCCGGGGAGGCTGGTCTGCTGTTGGTCGTGGAAGATCTCCACAACGCCGACGACGGGTCGCTGCAGCTCCTCACCTATCTCGGCAAGAACGCGCCGCGGGAACGGGTGCTGCTGGTGTTGAGCCACCGTTCCGAGATGGCCACACCGGCGCTGTCCCGGCTTCGCTCCCTATTGCTCGAGGAACCCCGTACCACCGATGTGAGGCTGGACCGGCTCGATCGCGATGCGGTGGCTTCACTGGTGGCGCAGGCCTCCGGGGGATCGGCTCCGGAGGCGGCGGTCGATGAGATCTGGCGGCTGGCCGAAGGCAACCCCTTCTACACCGAGGAGCTGGCGGCATCGATCGTCTCTGGCGGTGCGGTGCGGGTGCCGGAGCGAGTGTACGAGGTGATCTGGGCGCGGCTCGACCGGTTGGAGACTGATGTGCGGCACGCCCTCCGCCAACTGGCGGTCATCGGAGACTGGTTCACCGCCGATGAGTTCACCGCCGTGGTCGGTGGCGACGAGACGACCGCCTTTGACTACCTCGACCGGGCCATTCGCATGGGTGTGGTCGACGAGCAGGGGACGGGCTACCGCTTCCGTCACGCCCTGACGAGAAAGGCGCTGGAGCGAACCCTCCCCCGTCATCGACGCCAGCAGATCCATTCCGAGATGGCAGCGAGGCTGGCCAGCACCGGCACCAACCCGGCGCGGGTGGCCTATCACCTGCTCCAAGCGGAAGAGGAAGTCGCTGCGGTTCAATGGCTCGAGCGCGCCGCATTGGAGGCGGCCGCTCTGGGTGCGTACAGCGATGGATTGCGGCTCGCCACCGAAGCGGCCACCCGGGCCGGTCCGGGTGAACATGCCCGGTTGTTGGGCCTGCGCGCCGACATGCTCTATGCCACCGGCGATCCGGGTGCCGTCTCCGCCTACGACGGGGCGCTGGCCACCGCCCAACCGGAGGCGCGTCCCCGGTTGTGGGTGATGAAGGCGCGAGTGCTGCTCGCCACTGGTGCGGTCGACGAAGCCAGACAAGCTCTCGATTCGGCCGAACCAGAGGAGACCGAGGACCGAATCGCCAAGCTGGTGGTGACGGGGCTGGTCGAGTGGGCTGGCGGAGCCATAGATGCAGCCGAGCGGGCGGCGCAGGAGGCGCGGGAGATGGCGATCGTTGCAGGGCACATACCCGGTCTGGCAGAAGCGACTGAGCTGCTGGCCCTGGTGGCCCACAGCCGGGGACATTGGCGGGACCGGGTCCGCTATGAGTTGACAGACACGCTCAAGCGGGCAGAGGAGGTGGCGGGGAGCGTGTTCGACGCCCACCTTTGCCTTGCCGAGTACCTGCTGTATGGGCAACAACCCTACGACCAGGTGATCGAGTTCGCCTCGGATCTCCTTGCCACCGCAGCTCGCACGGGAGCCAGCCGCGGCGAGGCATTCGCCACTTGCGTGCTAGGGGAAGCAGAGCTGCTCTCGGGGAGACTCACCGAGGCGGAGCATCACCTCGAACGGGCCGCTCGCCTCCACGAGGCGGTGGGGTCTTCGACGGGGCAGGCGCTGTCCCTTCAGCGGTTGGGGGAGGCGGCGCTGGCCGCCGGTGACCCTCGGCGCGCTACGGAGTTGCTGGAGGAAGCGGAACGGGTGGCGCAGGGGTCAAGCCTTGAGCGGCACCTGCTCGGCAAGGTCTATGGCGCCATGGTCCGAGCTGCACAGGATACCAACCTCGCCATGACCGTGGTCGAACGGGCCGAGGCACGGATGAGTGATCATCCCGTTTGCCAACCGTGCACCATCGGCTTCTACGTGGCCGCTTCGATCGCCGCCGCTCGAGCTGCGGACATCATTCGCGCCAAGGAGTTCGTTGCGAAGGCGGAGGAGGTGTCGGCTCGATGGCCCGGTGGCGGCTGGCACGCTGCGGTGCTCGAGAGCCGCGCCGAGTTGGCCGCAGGCGAAGGACGACGCGACCACGCGGCGAGGTTGTTTGATCAGGCGGCAGCGGGCTTCGACCGGGCCGGACAGCCGCTCGACGCCCGACGGTGCCGGGTGGCCGCGCGAGCCTGACCCTGAAATCCCTCCCTCGACGTCACGACGCTCCCGAGATCCTGTCGAGGAACAGCAGAGGAACGCGCCTCTCATACCTTCCACCACATAGGAGCGGTCAAATGGACCGCTCCGGTACCAGGAGGTAAGGCGATGACCACCACCAAGACCGTCAGGAACGGCATCGACGTAGACCAGTTGCTGGCGACGATCGGCGCCATCAAGGACGACGCCCAGCTGGGCACGTTCACCTTCCGGGCGACCAGCGCTTGGGAGAACGGCACCCACAATAAGGGCGAGATCGGCAATTTCGTCCACGCCGGGAGCGAGGACACGAGCCGGACCCGACCTTTCGCCCTTGAGGGAGACGAACCGCCGGTCCTGTTGGGTGAAAACGCAGGGCCCAACGCGGTGGAACTTCTCTTGCAGGCTCTGGCTTTCTGCTACGCGGTGGGTTATGTGGCCAACGCTGCCGCCCAGGGGATCGAGATCACCCGCCTGGAATACGAGATCGAGGGCGACCTCGATGCACGCACATTCCTCGGGCTGAACGGACCCCGTCCCGGCTTCACCGCCATACGGGCAAGGGGGACGGTATCGAGTCCCAACGCTACCCCCGAGCAGCTCGAGGACCTGTGCCGCTACGTGCAGGACACCTCGCCGGTGCGTGACTGTCTCGCCAACCCGATTCCGGTCGAGACCACCCTCAAGGTGGTTTGAAGTTCAACCGCAGCGACGGTGAAAGGAGAACAACGACATGACAGCAACTACAGGGCGGACAGCGTCTGGCCGGGTCGAGGCGGACCTCAGGACCGGCTCGTGGCTGATGGGGATCGCCGCGGTGGGTTTCATCGGCTATGCCGTGATCTTTTTCGTGCTCAACTTCACTAACAGCTTCCTCGAGCTGGGCATCGGCCCCGAGCAGGTGGATGTGGGGCGGGAGGCGATCTTGGCGTTCAGCCCATCGTTGTTCAACTACATCGGCCATCTCCACATCGCCGTGTCCGGGTTTATCGCTGCCACCGGGGTGGCGGTCCTGTTCCTGGTTGCCTACGGGGTCAGAAAGGGTCAGTTGTGGGCGTGGGTGGGAGCCGTGTCGGCCCCGGTCTTGGGGTTGGCGGTGGCGTTGCCGGCCCACTATCCGAACAGCTTCGACACTCTGACTCATCTGGGGCCGATCTATTTCGCCACCGCCCTCTTTATGGTGGGGGCGCTGGTGGCCCTGCGCGGAATCCTCGCCGCGAGTCGCCCTTGACCCTCACCGCTTTGACCACCACCGGGGTGGCGCATCTCGACGGTTGCTTCAGAGGCAGGACGCCCAGTGGCCTATGACCGACCCGACCGGCAACGATGACTCTCGGAGTCACAATCAGGGAGAGGTGAGATGACAACGATCAACGGCATTGACGTCGACGATCTCCAGTCGTTTAGACGATCGGTCCAAGAGGATTCGACCAAAGCCGACCGGCGGCCCACCGTCGTGGCGCACTGGGTTGGGGGTTCCCGCTCGCGCATTGAATGCGGCGATGTCGTGGCTTACCTCGGAGGTGAGGGAGAACTGAACGCGATGCAGGCTTTGCTCGCCGCATTGGCTGCCTGCGACATCGATGTTGTGGCCATGCACGCGGCCATGATCGGCGTGCAGATAGAGAACATGACCGTTGAAGCAACCGGCCATTTCAATGTAACGTCGTACCTGGGCCTCGACCACGCCCCCGGTCCGGGGTACGACGGGATGACCTACCGGATCCGCTTGTGGGCTCCCGGCGCCAGCCCTGAACAGGTGGCGTACCTTCGGGAGCGATGTGAGCGCTCTTCCCCTGTAGGCGATTCTCTGACTCGGGCCATCCCGCTCGAACTGGACATCCGAGTTGAGGAGCTCGCCTCGGAGACCGGCTAACAAGCCGCTATAGCCGGGCCCAGAGCCACGAGCACCGAGCCACGAGGTCAACCGCCTGTGCTTCCAGCTACGGGCCTCCTCCGTTAGGTCGATACCTCCTCGAGCAGATCGCGCCGGCTGTGTCGTCGGCAATCACGGTGAATAGCCCACCACAGCAGTCGATTGTGACCGTCTGCATCGCTAGGGCGACCTTTGACTTTTCGCACCCCTCCAATTTCAATGTCACCCACCCTGTCAGCCCGATGACCGTGGACCTGTCCGGTACAAACACTGTCAACCCCGGGGACGGAAGCGCAGAATGTTTGACTATGCCGGTGATGTGGGCCGCTGCTGGGAGAATCGCCGCCCGCGACCGCAGCGTGGTTATGCACGATTGAACTGACCTCGAGACTGAACTGGTGAGCCTCTTGGGGAAGGAATTCGCGGGCTGACTCACCACTCACCACTGGCTCAGGCCCCGGCCATTGAACCACCATGGAACCCACCCTTCCACACCCGCCGGTGATAGTTCGCCGATGGAGTTGAGTCAGGAAAAGTCGGTAGATCTCCGTCGTACCGAAGAAGCACTCGAGCGGATCCCGTAAATGCCAGAATCCCCTTTCCTGACAGGGGATTCTGGTGCAGTGGAGCTGAGGGGATTTGGACTCTTGACCTCGTGCATGCCATGCAAGCAGACACTTGTACCCCGACGTGTCAGGAAGTATCCCGGTGTGTCACGACAACCAAGCGGTCACAGCCGATTTCAGGGCGAGGCTCGGAAAACTCAATGCTGACGGCCCACCGCCGAAAGGCGTTTTGGCACCAATAGGCACCAAGATAGGCACCCGGAACGTCAGCCCCTCAGCGTCCGCTCGAAGTGCCTTGGCGGCGACGTCGACTGCTGGTGTAACCGGATGGCGGTAGTGCTTGAACACCATCCGCGTGTCCAGGTGGCCTATAAGGTCGGCCAGAAGCTTAGGGGCGACGCCGGCCGCGGACAGAACCGATGTGGCCGGCCTCGGTTCAGTTCCCGGGCCCCACTCACGTCCTGATTGTTTTCAGGCCGTTTCCTTCAGCGACGGAGGCATGGTCGCTTCGGGATGTCCGAGCCGGCGAGCGGCGACATGGCAGGCCGCTTCATGGTTTTCGGCCAGCGCTGCAAGTAGCGGTGGTACCTGCCGACATAGGTCCTCGGCGAGTGGGCAGCGGGGATGGAACGGGCACCCTGCCGGTGGGTTAGCCGGGTCGGGTACTTCTCCGGTGAGGGTCGCGACCTGGCGGGTCGCCTCGATTTCGGGGTCGGGGATGGGGACCGCCTGCTGCAAGGCCAGCGTGTAAGGGTGAAGAGGCCGGTCGGAGACGGGCTCCCACGGTCCCCGCTCGACCACCCGCCCGAGATACATAACGGCGATCCGATCCGAGATATGACGGACCATGGCGAGATCATGAGAGATGAACACGAAGGCGACTTCGAGCTCGTCACGAAGCCGGGCAAGAAGGTTCATGACCCCGGACTGGACCGAGACGTCCAGAGACGACACCGGCTCGTCGAGAACGATGACGTCGGGCTCGACCGCCAGAGCCCGGGCGATTCCTACCCGCTGGCGTTGCCCTCCCGACAGCTGATGGGGGTAACGAGCTGCGAAGGCCGCCGGCAAGCCGACCATCTCCAGGAGTTGCTCCACCCTCGAACGACGTTGGTTTGCTTCCCGCAGCCGGTGAACTTCGAGCACCTCCTCCAGGGCGCGGCCAACGGTGAGCCGCGGGTTGAGCGACGCGTAGGGATCTTGGAAGACCATTTGGATGCGGCGGCGGATAGGACGCAGGTCACGACCTCGCAGCCGGGTGATGTCCTGTCCGTCGAGTTCGATTCGACCCGAGGTGGGTTCCTCGAGCCGGACCAGCAGGCGAGCCAAGGTCGACTTGCCACATCCGGATTCACCGACGATGCCGAGCGTCTCGCCTCGTTCAACCGATAACGAAACGCCGGCGACCGCGGGCAGAAATTGTCGGGTGCCCCGCACCGGGTAGACCCGGACGAGGTCCTCCGCCCGAAGAATCGGTCGGCTCATGCCACCCACTCCGCCGGCGGAACCCAGCAGGCGGCGTGGCTGCCACCTCGGTCCGTAAGCGCCGGCATTTGCTCCCGGCAAATGGGCCGGGCATTGGGACAACGGGGATGAAAGGGACATCCTGTCGGGGTGTGGCTGGGGTCGGGGGGTGTCCCGGGGATCTGCCGCAGCGGTGGCCGGACGCTCCCCTGCACCGGGGGAATAGCTGCGAGCAGCCCGGCGGTGTAAGGATGCTCGGGTCGGGCGAAGACCCGGCGGGTGGGTCCGGTTTCGACGATGTGGCCGCCATACATGACCATGGTCCGCTCCGCCACCCGGGCAACCACCCCAAGATCATGGGTGATCCATACAACCGCCATCCCCATCTGTTTTTGCAGGTCCTCCACCAGGGTGATGATCTGTTGCTGGATGGTTACGTCGAGGGCGGTGGTGGGTTCGTCGGCGATGAGCACCTTGGGGCGGAGGGCGAGAGCCATGGCGATCACCACCCTCTGGCGCATCCCTCCGGAGAAGTCGTGCGGAAATGCGCGGGCCGCCCGGGCCGGTTGGGGGATGCCCACCTCGGAAAGCACTTCGTGGGTTCGTTGCTCCGCGTGCTGACGCGTCTTGCCATGGGCCAGCAGCACCTCCCCGATCTGCTGGCCGATTCGCATCAATGGGTTGAGAGAGGTCATCGGGTCTTGGTAGACCATTGCCAGCTGCGCCCCTCGCAAATTCCGGCGCTCTTCTTCCGACATGGCGAGGAGGTCGTGTCCTTCCAGCAACACCTGTCCGGCCACGATCTCGGCCGGGGGTTGGGGGTGCAGTCCCATGACCGAGAGCATGGTCATCGACTTTCCGCAGCCGGACTCCCCCACCAACGCCACCGTTTCTCCGGGGAGCACTTCGAAGTCGACGCCTCTAACCACTTCCACCGGACCCCCCGGGAGGTGAAGGACGGTGGTAAGCCCCTGCACCGACAAGACGGGCTCGCTCATGTCATTTCGCTCGGGACGAGGCGAAGCCGGATGGGCGGGACCTCAATCGGGGAAACGATCGGAAACCCGTCCCGTCCCGGCACCACGCTGCCGAGGATGACCGCGCGGTCAGCACCGGTGACCGAGGGAACGTTGCCGGGAAGCTGATGGACCGTCAGGAAGCCAAGCAGCGCGAAGACATAGGCTTCCTTGGCGCCGGAGGGGATGCCGAGATCGTCGATTGACGAGATTGTCACTCCCTCGAGTTGGGTGGCAAGCATCTCCATCAGGACAGGGTTCGAGGTGCCGCCCCCCGACGCGATCACCTCGCTGACCTCGTAGGTCTGGCAGGCCTCGGCGATGGTCAGGGCAGTGAGAGCTGTGACCGTGGCCACCAGATCTTCGGGGGCGACCTCGCCGATCCCTTCCAGCGCTCCTAATAGATACGAGAGATGGAAACGTTCTTTCCCCGTGGTCTTGGGAGGCGCCTGGTGGTAGTAGGGATCGGCTTGAAGATGGTGGAGAAGAGATGAATGCACCTGGCCTCGTCCGGCCGTGAGTCCGTTCCGGTCGAATCCCTCGACCCCGCCGGTGAGATGGGAGACCGCAGCATCGATCAGGGCGTTGCCCGGCCCGATGTCGAACCCCACCGGTTCGAGGCCGGGGCTGACAACGGTGAGGTTGGCGATGCCTCCGATGTTGAGAGCCGCCGTCGGCCGCTCGGACCCGGCGAGCAACAAGACATCGAACATGCTGGCAAGAGGAGCACCCTGCCCACCCACCGCGATATCACGGGTGCGGAGGTCGGCCACCACCGAAAGACCGGTGGCCTCGGCAATCCAGGCCGGTTGGCCGATCTGAAGGGTGCCCAGCACCCGGCCTCCCTCGACCTGGTGATAGAGGGTCTGGCCATGAGACACAACAAGATCGGCCTTGCCAGCAGCCAGCTCGTCGAGTGCTTGTTTGGCGGCATGGCCGAAGGCACGGCCAACTTCGTTGTCGAGACGGCATACCTCTTCGGCGGTGGTGGTGCCAGGGGGAAGCGCCGCGCCTAGCTCGTTTCGGAGTTGTCTCTCGTAGGGGACGGTGATCGATCCGAGCGGCTGCAGCTCGATCTCGCCATCCCGGAGTTCGAGATCGGCGACGGCGGCGTCGATGCCGTCCATCGACGTTCCCGAGATGAGACCGATAACCCTCACCCCGACTCCAATGCTCGCCTGACCACACCGTTGTGGGTAGCAAGTTGGGCACGGGCGGTGGGCGGATCGCTCCCCGTCAAGAGCATGAGGATGGCGACTTTGACTTCCCCCTCGGCGGCGTTGAGGGCTTGGTCGACGGCTTTGAGTTCGGCTCCGGTCGCCTGGAGAACAATGCGGCGGGCCCGATCTCGCAGCTTGTCATTGCTGGCCCGCAAATCAACCATGAGGTTGCCAAAGGTCTTGCCGAGCCTCACCATGCTGACCGTAGAAATCATGTTGAGGATGATCTTCTGGGCGGTGCCGGCTTTGAGGCGCGTCGAGCCGGCGATCACCTCCGCCCCCACTAGGACTTCGATGGGATGGTCGACGTAGCGGCTGAGAATCGAGTCGGGATTGCAAACAATTCCGACAGTGAGCGCCCCGAGCTCCTTGGCGCGGCGGACGGCGCCGATCGTGTAAGGAGTGCGGCCTGAAGCGGTTATCCCCACCACCGCATCCCTCTCACTCACTTCGAGTTGATCCACGTCGTGAGCGCCGGTAGCGGGGTCATCTTCGACCGCTTCGCGTGGAGAGAGGAAAGCGTCGAAGCCCCCGGCGATGACTCCGATGACCCGGTCGGTGTTGAAAGTAGGTGGGCACTCGGAAGCGTCCAGCAGCCCGAGACGTCCGGCGGTTCCGGCCCCGACGTAAATGAGCCGGCCATCCCGCTCCAAGCGCGCGACCACAGCGTCGATGGCGGCCGCAATGGCTGAGTGGGCGGGGCCGATGGACTCGACCGCGTGCTTCTGGTCATCCGCCATGAGCTTCACCAACGCCAGAGTGTCGCGAAGATCGAGATCGGCAAGTTCCGGGCGCTGTTGTTCGGTGAGGAGGTGGGCCAGGTCCATTCCTAGCTCCGGGTTGACCGGGTGGGGTCAAGAACGTCGCGGAGACCGTCTCCCAACAGGTTCAGTCCCACCACCGCCAGAACGATGGCGGTGGCGGGCGCCGCCATGAGCCACCAGCCCCTGGTCACCAGCGTCCGGGCATCGCTCACCATTAGCCCGAGCGAGGGGTCGGGGGGCTGGGTGCCGAGGCCGAGGAAGCTGAGGCTCGATTCGGTGAGGATCGCCCACGAGAGCGCGAGGGCGATCTGCACGATCAGCGGGGCGGTGATGTTGGGGAACACGTGCCGGAAGAGCAGGCGTCCCGACCCGTAGCCGAGCACTCGTCCGGCTTTCACGAACTCGAGCTCTCGGACCGTGAGGACCGGGCCGCGGGCGACCCTCACGAAGATCGGGATGTAGACGATGGCCACCGCGATCACGGTGTTCACCCAACCGCGGCCCAGAGCGGCGAGCACCGCCAGAGCCAGCAAGATGGCGGGGAAGGCAAACAGCATGTCGGTGATCCGTCCGATCACGCGGTCGGTCCAGCCTCCGAAGTAGCCGGCAGCAATCCCGGCCACTGACCCAATTACGGCGGCAATGGCCACGGCCAAGACCGCCACCCTCAGCGAGGCGAATACCCCCACCATGACCCGGGAAGCGATGTCACGCCCGAACTGATCGGTACCGAGCCAGTTCCCGGCTGAGGGTGGGGAGAATCGAATGGCGGCTTCCTGGGCGAGGGGCGGATGAGGGGTGAGGCCCAGGGCCGCCAGGATCGCAATCACCACAAGGACAATGACTATCGCCAGCCCCACCAATCCGTTGGGGTTCGACCAGAGCAAACGCAACCGGCCCGGTTGGAGGGCGGCGAGGGTCGGGGCGGGTTCGAGGGCGGCGGTCATGCCAGCCTCACGCGCGGGTCGATGCGGGCGTAGATCAGGTCGACTACGAGGTTGACCAGAACGACCATGGCGGCGATCACTAGAACCGTGCTCTGCACCACTGCGTTCTCCCGTTGGGCAATCCCGGTCAGCACCAGCCGACCCATCCCGGGAAGGGCGAAGATCTCTTCGACGATGATGGTGCCCCCCAGCAGGTAACCGAACTGGATGCCGACGATCGTGACGATCGGAATGAGTGAATTGTGGAGAATGTGCCGCCACCGCACCCGCCGCGGTGAGAGGCCCTTCCCACGGGCAGTTCGCACGAAGTCCTGCGAACTCGCCTCGAGATAGGCGGATCGGGTTGTGCGCATCACCCCCGCCGCCAACGCCACTCCGAGGGTGATGGCCGGATAGAGCTGCTGTTGCAGATTGATCAGCGGGTCATCGAAAAAGCCCACATAGCTGGCGGCCGCCGGGAAGTAGCCAAAGCGAGCGGCCAGGAAGGCGATGATCGCCGAGGCGATGACAAAGTTGGGAATGCCGAGGCCCAACAGTCCGAACCCCTGCCCGAGCATGTCTCGGAGACCATTAGGCCGGGAGGCGGACATCACCCCGATCGCCACTCCCACAACCGAGCCCAGAAGAGATGCCAAGATTGCTAGCTCGATCGTGACCGGTAGCGCGTTGGCGAGGAGTTCGGCCACCGGCCGGCCGCTGGTCACCGAGATTCCGAAGTTTCCTGACAGGACGCTGCCCAACCATGAGAAGAATTGGATCAGCGGTGGTCGATCGAGCCCGTAGTAGCGCTCGAGTGATTCGCGCTGAACCGGGGTCAAGTTGCCGGCTTCGGTGCCCAACCGGGCGGTGACCTCGTCGCCGGGGAGGACCCGCAGAACCAGAAACACCAGAACCGCCACCCCGAGCAAAGTCAGGACCGCCTCGGCCGACCGTCGCAGTAGATAACGCCTCATCAGGAGGCAAGGTCGACAACGCTGGCGGCCACCGCATTGTGAAAGCGGGCTCGCAGCGCATTCACCGGCTTGTTGAGGTCGACCTGAGGATGGGTGGCGTTGGTGAGCAGCACGGCCACGAGATCGTGACCGGGATCGATCCAGATCGAGGTGCCAGTGAAGCCGGTGTGGCCGAAGGCGGATGACGACAGCAGCTCGCCCGATGATCGTGGTGACCACGAGGACTCGGTCGGAGGAAAGAATCCAGCATCGGCTCTGGTCAGCTCCTCGACGGTGGGGCCATGACCCTTGGTCAGATCCCAACCAAGACCCCTCCGTGCATCCCTGCCCGGCATTTGGTTGGTGGTCGCGACCTCGACCACTGCCTCAGAAAGTACGCGCGTCCCTTGCCATGCCCCTCCTCTGAGCCACATCTCGCCGAGGATGCCGACTTCGTTGGCATCTGAGAACAGTCCGGCATGCCCGCTGATGCCACCGAGGCCATAATGGGCGTTGCCGTCGTTTACCTCGCCGGGGTGAGAGGTTGTTCGCCAGCCTTCGAAAACCAGACCGGCCCACTCGGCCATTCGCCTCTCGAAGGCGTTGCCTTCCTCGGTGACCGCATATTCATCTTGCGGGAAGCTGGGCAGAAAGCCGGTCCGACTGAGTCCGCAAGGATCGAAGATCAACTTCGCCGCCAGCTCCGGCAATGAACTCCCCCCGATCCGCTCCAGAGCGATTCCCAGCGTGATGTAGCCAAGATCGCTGTACTCGAATCGAGATCCAGGAGATGAGGCCAGACCCAGGTCATCAATGGCGCCGATGATGTTCGGCTGGCCGGCCGCGCCGATGTAAAGCGGTCGCCAACCAGGCAACCCTGCGGTGTGGGCCAAAAGCCTCCGGATGGTCACCCCATTCCCCCGAAAGCTTCTCAGCTCCGGAAGAACGGTGGTTACCTCCTCGTCGAGCGATACCGCGCCCCGATCGACCAGCGCCAGAGCAACATTGGCGGACACCAGCGGCTTCGTCAACGATGCCAGGTCGAACAGAGTTGATGAGGCCATTTGGCGAGGCTCCGGCCCGGTGTCGGCCAGGCCGAAGGCCTCGTCGAATACGACTTCGCCCCGATGACGAACGAGGGCAACCGCTCCCGGAACCGTCCCGGCGTTGACGGCAGATCGCACTACGGCCGACACTCGTTCCATCGCCTGACGCTCGCCGTCCATTTCTACCCTTCCTGCGGCGCGAGTTACCTACCCCGCCACCGGCACTACCCCGCTCCGATTCGGTGGGGCCGTCAGCCGGAAGTCAGAACTACGTCCCTCAGCGATTTCAGCGACCCGGTCGGATGAGGCACGAAGCCCTCCAATTCTGGCACCCGCACCTGATACCGGTAGCCCCGGTAGAGCCACACCCAGGGCGACTCGTCGAGCAGGATCTGCGAGATCTCCTGGTAAATAGGAACCCTCGCCTCGGGGTCCGTGGTCGTCTGCCCTTCCGCGAACAGCTCATCGAGTTCCGGAGAACTCAACTTGGAAACGTTCACGAAGTTTCCTTGCGATGTGAAGTACTTGGCATAGGTGTGGTGAGGGTCGGGTCCGGCGCCGTTCTCCGACAAGGCCGAGTCAAAGTCTGCCGCCAGCCAGCGATCGACGTAGACGTTGGTCTCCAGTTGCTGCAGTTCGAGATTGACTCCGATCTCTGCCAGCTGGGCCTGAAGGTTCTGGCCGATGTTGATGGCAGCGTCGTTCTCACCGGTGATGATGATCGTCTCAATGGTGAAGCCGTCGGCAAAGCCGGCGTCGGCCAGCAATTGCCGGGCCAGGTCACGATCGGTTCCGTCACATGGCAACCCGTCGAAGGGGCCGGTCTGGAAAATCCCTTCGACAAACGGCCCGGTCGGCACCCCCTCGCCGAGGAGTGCGGTGTCGATAAGCTCCTGGCGGTCAATTGCACAGGAGATGGCCTGCCGCACCTCTTTTTCCTGGAGCGGTCCACGCTCGCTGTTCAGAAAGAAGGGGAAGTAGCCCATTGCGGTCGATCGCTCGAGGATGAGAGGGTCGCTCACCTGTTCGATCACGGCGGGATTCCCCATCACGCCCACGTGAACCTCCCCGGCCTGCAGGGCAGCCAGCATGGACTGTTCGTCGGGCACCACCCGAATCGAAATACCGTCCACGGACGGTCGGTCCCCCCAATAGTCGTCGAAGGCGGCCAGCTCAACCGATTGGCCTTGAGTCCAGTTCACGAATGAGAACGGGCCGGTGCCATTGGGCTCGGTGGCGGCGGTGCCGCCGGTGATCGAGGCATCGGACATGATGGCGACGTTGACGTCGGTCAATGCAGCCGGCAGCGTGGCATCAGCGACCGAAAGCCCCAAGACCACGGTCAAATCATCGGGTGCCGAGATCTCTGCGATCGACAGCAGGTTGGTTCGTTGCACGGCGCCGGTCGCTTCATCCAAGACCCGTTCGAGGGAGGCCACCACGTCAGCGGAGGTCAAGGGATCGCCGTCGTGGAAGGTGACACCCCCGCGCAGGTGGAAGGTCAATTCGGTTCCTTCCGAGTTGAACTCCCACTCGCTGGCGAGGCCGGGCTGAACATTCAGATCAGCGTCGAGTTCGGTCAAAGAGTCATAGATCAATTCGAGGGCATCAATGGTCTGAAACGCAGTGGCGAGATGAGGGTCGAGGTTATCGATGTCTCCTGTCCGACCGACCACCAAAGTGCCGCCGCCTTCTGCCGCGGGGGCCGTGGTCTCGGTGGCAACTGTGGTCTGGCTGCCCTCCACAGTGGTCTCGGTGGGTCCGGCAGTCGTCTCGGTTGTCTCGTTGGTTGGTGGCGGGGCACATGCCCACACCATCATGACGACAGTGACGAGCACGGCCAGCTTTCGTGACTGGCTTCTGAAATCCATGAGTGTCTCTCCTCCCAGAACAGTCCATAACTGGTCTAGACCAATGGTCTAGACCAGTGCTAGCGTACCGACGGCCCCCAATCACGTCAATCGCCGAACCGGGTGAATCGGTCCATCGGCCGACGGTCATCGAAGTCGGAGACCAGGCGCCTGAAGAGAGCCGAAGACTGATGCGGATAGAAACCGCCAACGGTCCGATCCACCCCGATGAACTCGGGGCGACATTGATGCACGAACATCCGGACTCGGTCGCGCCTGCTGGTTTCTATTCGGGCGGGAATAGCGCCGACATCGAGGGCCTGGCCGAGCGGGCGCTGGCCTGCTTGCCGACATACGGAATCCGATCCCTGGTTGATCTCACTGGCAGAGCCAAGGCAGGCCACGACGACGATCTGGCCGGCCGGCTGGCTGCTCTGCTCCCGATCAACCTCATCGCTGGGTTCTCCTTCTACAAGGATCCCTGGCTCGACGGGACCGAAGACGACCTCGATCGACTGGTCGACCTCTACATCAGCCCGGCCATCGACGGCATACCGGGAACGAAGATCAAGGCGGGCATCTTTGGTGAGGTGGGCACCAGTCTCAACAAGATCACGCCCAGGGAGGAGACTCATCTTCGAGCCGCGGCCCGTGCCCACCTTGCCACCGGCTTGGCCATCTCGACCCATTGCACTCTGGGGACGATGGCCATTGAGCAGATTGCCCTTCTCGTCGACGAAGGCGCCGATCTGTCACGGGTAGTGCTCGGGCACCTCGACCTAAAGCCGGACATCGTCTACCTCGAACAGGTCCTCAGCTCGGGAGTCAACATTGCTTTCGACACATTCGGAAAGGAATGGTTTGACTACCGCGTCCCCAACAGCGAGGGCGAGGGCGGCGGGGAGTTCGTGAAGTGGGCTTATCACCGACCCGACGAAGACCGGATCCGGGCTCTGGTTGAATTGGTCTCTCGCGGTTATGACCATCGCATCGTTCTCTCCTGCGACATGTCGGGAGCGGAGGCCTACATGAACCCTTCCACCCACGGACGATATGGCTACGCCTACCTCCCAGGAGTTGTTCTACCCAGGCTGACCGAGGCCGGAATCAGCCAGGCGTCTCTTGACCGCATGATGGTGGAGAATCCAGCTCGAATCCTGGCGATGCCATGACGGAATCCCCGCACCAGACCTCAACCGTCAGCGTCCGAAAGGCCACCACGACCGACGCGCCTGCAATCGCGGCCATCCATGTGCGCTCCTGGATCGCAACATACGGCAAGCCGCCAGGCGGCCGTGGAATCGACATGGACATCGCTCACCGGACGGAGCTTTGGGAACGGCGTCTCCATCAGCAAGGAATCGGTCGACATGTCTCGGTTGCGGTTGAGAATCGCACCGTCGTCGGCTTCATCTACTTCGGACCAAGTCCGGATGTCGAAGACGACCCCCAGTCAACCGGCCAGGTCTTTTCCGTCCACGTCGAGCCCGAGCTGACCAACCGCGGGATCGGTCGTCATCTCATCGGACATGCCGCAGACGAGCTCGGCGCCACCGGCGCCTCACGTGTCACGTTGTGGGTAGTCGCTTCCAATCAACAGTCACGCGGCTTTTACGAGCGTCTCGGCTGGCGATCTGACGGCAAGCACCGTTGGGAAGAACTCGCCCTGGAAGGGGAACAGGGCGACCAAGTCGAGGTGCTGCGCTACTACCTCGAGCTCACCCCTCGCAAAAGGCAGAGCCAATGAGCACCGCTAGATCAAGGCAGGCATCCCGTGGAGTGAACGCCGAGCCCAAGTATTACGAACTCAGGCAATGGCTCCGCCACCACGTCGACGGACTGCCTCCTGGGACTCCGGTGGCGCCGGAGCGTGCCCTCAGCGAACGATTCAACATCTCTCGCACCACTGTCCGGCAGGCGCTTCACGATCTGGCCGTTGAGGGCCGCATCGTCCGCATGCAAGGACGGGGGACATTCGTGGCGTCCCCCAAGGTCACTCAGAACCTCCAACTCACCTCCTACACCGAGGATATGACCGCCCAAGGCCTGAGGCCCGGCTCCAAACTCATCGACGTCACCCTCACCGAAGCCGAGCCCGAAGTCGCCATGAGATTGGACCTGCCGGAAGGGACGCCTGTGGTTCGCATCGAACGAGTTCGTTATGCCAACGACGAACCGATGGCCGTCGAAACGGTGTATCTCGACGGTCTGCGTTTTCCCGACGTCGGAGAGCAACTGTCCGCTGGTACCTCCCTCTACTCCCTACTGAAAGAGAAGTACGGCGTCATCCCGCTCGAAGGTGAAGAGACCATCGAAACCGTTCTCGCTCCCCCGTCTGCCTCTCGACTTCTCGGGACCGACTCCTCAACTCCGATGCTGCTGCTCACCCGAACCAGCAGAGATGCGACCGGCCGGCCCCTCGAATACGTCCGATCGCTCTACCGCGGAGACCGCTTCCGGTTCACCGCCAAACTGACACGACCGAAACAGCTAACAGACGGCTAGGCCGATGCGCAGCCGATCCCTGGGTGGATCGGTCTATCAGACGGGAATGAATACATCTATGGAACTGACGGAGCTTGTCTACATCGGGGTTCTCTAGAGACGAGGAGAACCGATGACGGAACGAGAGGTGTCGAGGAATGCCACGAGGCGTCTGGCGATCATCCGCCATGCTGAGGAGGTGACCGGCAACGTCTCCCAGACCTGCCGATATTTCGGCATCACCCGCCAAACCTTCTACATCTGGCTGAGACGCTACGAGGAGAAAGGGCTCGAGGGTCTACGTGACAAGTCGTCGCGGCCTCATGTCAGTCCCAACGCCACCAACGCCGAGGGGCTGGCGGCGGCCGATCTCGTGTCCTGACACCGGCCCAGTGGCCATCACGACCACCCGGTGCGACGCGAACGCCTCGCACTACCTCAAAATCATGCTCGACGCGATCCTCGGCCCGGAGCGGTTTTACAACGAGATCGTGTGGAAGCGAAATAGCGGTCACAGCGACGCCCGCCGTTTGGATCGCGTACACGATGTAGTGCTGCTCTTCGCCAGAGGTGAGATCCCGATGTGGAACCAGTTATTCCAGGCGTGTTTCAACGATCGTATACGAGATCACCTGATCCGCACTCGCGTCGCTCCGCTTCGTGAGTGTCCACGGTTGCCACAAAGTGAGCCACCTACCCCTCGAGGTACAGAGAGCCCCACCGATCCGGCTCGCATCGCCAGTGCCACCTTTGCTTTTTCGCACCCCTCCAATTTCAGTGTCAGCCACCCTGTCAGCCAATGACCGAGGACCTGTCAGCCCGGGG
>CAZPIZ010000019.1:0-10174 GCA_964586615.1 uncultured Acidimicrobiaceae bacterium
GAGGGTTTGGCTGCCGATGGGGTTCTCACACCCCCCTCTTGGTTCTTTCCCCCGTGATGCTTTCGGAAAGGTTCGTCGGTGGAAAGAACACAAGACCTCGCCCTCCTTCGTCGGGCGGTCCCCCCTCTTGGTTCTTTACCCCGTCATATTTTCAGACCGGCCGGTCGGGGCAAAGAACCAAGACCTCAAGAGGGTGGACATCACCCCCCTCGCCCTCTGGCTCTTTCGTCTGGCGTCTTGGCGTCTTCCGTCTGGCGTCTTCCGTGTGGTAGCTCGCTGCTCATAGCAGCCAGCGCCCCCTCCTTACACTCCCTCATGATGACCTCCTCGGTGGCCCCATTTCGGTTTGCCCACTTCCGGGCGCTATGGGGAGCATCTCTCTTCTCAAACCTCGGCACTTTCCTCCAGGCGTCCGCAGGCGCCTGGCTGATGCTCGAGCTAACGGGTTCAGCGACCTGGGTGGGCCTGATGAGCGCTTCCACCACCCTGCCTTTCCTGGGTCTGGCTCTGGTAGCCGGCGCCGTTGCCGACCTCGTCGAACGCACCAAGGTGCTCCTCATCTCGCAGATCGTGATGGGTATCGCGGCCGCGGTCATGGCGACTATCACGTTCCTTGGAGAGGCGACACCCGGGAGGCTGCTTGCTCTGGGTTTGTTGATTGGCCTTGGTGCCGCCTTCAACCTGCCGGCCTGGCAGGCACTTGTGCCCGACCTGGTTCCCCGGGAGATGGTGGCAAGTGCGGTGTCCCTCAATTCCGTGGCCTTCAACGTGGCCCGCGCAATCGGGCCTGCCCTCGGAGGTTTGCTGGTGGCCACCGTCGGCGCCGAAGTCGGATTCGGACTCAACGCCCTTTCATATCTCTCGGTGATCGTCGTGCTGGTGACCCTGCGCCGCAGCAACCAGGCGCCTCCGGTCAACGAACCAACCCCGTTGATAACGGCGATTGCGCTCGGATTGCGCTTCGCCCGATACACGAAAGCCTTCCGACGGGTGCTCCTCTACGGAGCTCTCTTTGCCCTTACCTCTGCCGTCGTCCCGACGGTTCTGCCCAGCCACACCGCCAGACTCGGTGGCGGCTCGCTTGCCTACGGTTTGCTACTCGGCACGATGGGTGTCGGAGCAATTGTCGCTGCCTTCACCCGCCGAAGAGTGGCGGAGCGTTTGGGTCGTAATGCGGTGGCCGTGACCATGGCGGGTTACGGCGTAGCCGGGGTTGCGGTCGGTCTGGCACCCTCGGTCGTAGCAGCCATCCCGGCCCTGTTCCTGGCGGGAGCCTGCCTGGTCTGGACGGCCGTCACCCTCAACTCCACGGCGCAGCTGCTGAGCCCTTCGTGGGTCAGGGGTCGAACGATGGGCCTGTGGTCCCTGGCCTTCGCGGGGGTGTCGCCCGTGGGTGCGATCCTCTCCGGTGTAATCGCCGACGCCCTCACAACCACATCCGCTTATGTCCTCCTCTCCACACTCGGTGTCGGATTGGGACTGGCCGCAACTCGCTCGGGTATCCCGACGCTCAGCGAGGTGCTTCCGCCCGAGTTCTCCGGTGGTATCCGGCAACCACAGCACGTGGACACGCTCGATAGCGGCCCGGTGATGATCATCAACAGTTTCCAGGTCCAACACGATCGCCTGGGGACTTTCATCGAGATGATGGACGAACTACGGCTCGTCCGTCTCCGGACCGGCGCATACCGTTGGAGGCTCTACCGGGACGCGACCGATCCCGGCCGTTTGAGCGAGGTTTTCCTGACGGTCTCCTGGCAGGAACATCTGAATCAGCATCGTCGCATCGATGATGCTTCGGCGGCTCTCATCCGCCAGGCCCGAAGCTTTGACGTCCGCGGGGAACCGACCAGCCGTCACCTTCTGGCAGTCGACCTCGAGAGTCCGCCGGACTTCGAGTTGCTCGTGGGTATGCACTCAGATCTCCACCAGACCGATGGCTCCATTCCGCTCGAGGTCGAGGTTCTTGACACCGACCCATTGATGGAGGTAGTCGACGGTGTGAAGAGTCTCGAAGAAGGAGTCGATTCGGCAACCCCGGAAACAGCTCGGGGAGCCAGCAGCCCTTGACCGCACGCTTCAGCGGCAGATACCTCACTCTGCTTCGCCGGAACCCGGAGCTACGCCGGCTCTACTTTTCGCGTCTTGTCTCATTCGGTGGGGACTGGTTTCTTCTCGTTCCCATGCTCGGACTGGTCAACGAGTTGAGCGGCTCTGCGGTTCTGACCGCAGCAGTGCTTGCAGCCAACACTCTCCCGGCCTTCCTCGCCTCTCCGCTTGGTGGAGTAATGGCCGATCGCTTCGACCGACGCCGCATCATGATCTGGTCGAACGTGACAGCGGCGGTGGCCGCTGCCGCAATGCTCCTGGTGGACCACCCGGCCGTCCTCCGAGCCGGGGCCAGCGTGCCGCTGGCTCTCGGTGGGCTGGCAGTCCTGGCGGGCTTGTCCGCACTCATCAGCCCGGCATCGTCGGCGGCGATACCGGCAATCGTGGCACCCGAAGAGCTTGCTGATGCCACGTTCCTTATCGAGTCGACCTGGGGGACGATGGCCGCCGTCGGAGCTGCCGCCGGGGGCGTGGTGTCGACCCTCATCGGCCGGGATGCCGCAATAGGGATCGACGCGATCAGCTTCCTCGTGGCCGCCCTGGTGGTCCGGCGCATCCGTGCTCCCCTCCGAACCCCGGCCCCGCCCGGCCACGGTCTGCCCACGACCTTGCGGGCGGCGATCAGTTACGTGTTGAGGAACCCCCCGATCAAAGCTTTGCTCACGTCCAAGGCCGGCTTCGCCGTCTTCGGCGCCGGGGCGGTGGCCTTGCTGCCGGTCCTCGCCCTGGACGTCTTCGGGGAAGGTGACGACGGCGTGGGCTGGCTGCTGGCTGCCCGAGGCTTAGGGGTGCTGTTCGGACCCTTCCTGATCCGCCGCCTACTCGGTGGCGTCGACCGGAAAGTGCTGAGCGCCATCGGATTCACGATGGCGCTCTGGGGCCTCTCATATCTGGGTACAGCTGCAGCCCCGACTCTCGGTCTGGCGGCCCTGGCTGTCCTCGTCGGCCACATCGGCGCCGGTAGCCAATGGTCGTTCTCGTCATACGGACTCCAGCGGTACGCGGCCGACGAGGTCAAAGGCAGGGTCTTCGGACTGGACTTTGCAGCTGTGACATTGACCTCGACCGTTTCCCAGCTCTTGTTTGGCTGGCTGGCCGAGGAGATACCGGTCCGGACGATCATGTCCTGGTTGGCCGCGGCGGCAATCCTGTTTGGCATGGTCTGGGCGCGAGCAACGCGGAAGTACTGGGTTTGAGACTCGAGGTTCGAGGTACTGGGTTTGAGACTTGGGACTTGAGACTTGAGCCGCCGGCATCTGCAACTCTCATCACCGGCATGGTGTTCTTTCAGTGATGGACAGACTCTGCGAGCGGCTGGCCGACGATCTCGATGCGGCCTTCCCGGACCTGGTGCTGGCATTGCAGGACGACATGTATTCGGGACTGCGCTCCCTGGCGGGTCCCGAAGCCGAGGATCTGACCCAGGAGGCATTCATCCGGGCGTACCGGGCGCTGTCCGAATACGAGCCTGCCCGGATTCGCGACCTCAAGTTGAGAGGCTGGATCTGGACGATCGCGCTCAATCTCGGTCGCAACCATCTACGGGCAAAGAGCCGCCGGCCCCAGCTCGTGGGCAAGGAGATCGAGATCGTCTCCGACGACCCCGAATTCGTCGACCTCGACGCCTGGCATCGGAGGTTCAAGGATCTCCCGCCCCGTACCCGTCGGGCCGTGGTCTTACGGCACGTGGTGGGTCTCGGATATGAAGAGATAGCGATCGCCACAGGCCAGGCCGTCGGATCGGTCAAGTCCGACGTTCATCGCGGCCTCGGAAGGCTTCGCCAAATACTGGAGGATGAAACATGACTGCACAATCGAACGCCCTCGAGTCCCGCCTCGGTGCTCTACGGGTGTCAGCTCCGACGAGTTTGATCCAGGACGTGGAACTTGGAACCGGATTGGTCGATGGATACACGGTGGTGGAGAGCCCCGTGGGCGAGGTGGTGGTCGCCTTCAACCCGAGTGGAGTCTCGGCAGTCGACCTGGCCGACGACGGATTCGCCGATCGCTTCAAGGCCCGGTTCCTACGGACATTGGTCGCCGCAGAACCGCCGACGATCTGGGTGAACCGGATCGAGGAGGCATTGGACCGGGGCCGTCCGGGGCTGCTCCCGATCGATTTCCGTTCGGTGACCCCGTTTCAGCGCAAGATCCTGGAGCTGGCAGCCACTATCCCCCGGGGTCAAGTTCGGCCCTACTCCTGGCTCGCCCGAGCGGCTGGCAACCCGGGAGCGGTTCGGGCGGTTGGTTCGACGATGGCCCGCAATCCCGTGCCGCTGATCGTCCCCTGCCACCGGGTGGTCCGCTCGGACGGGAAGATCGGTAACTACTCGCTCGGTGGTCCGGGCAACAAATGGGAGTTGCTGTCCTTCGAAGGGGCCGAACCCGATCGAATCGAATCCATGGCGGCTGCGGGAATCCGGCTGCTCGGTTCGGACACCACCGGTATCTACTGCTTCCCAACCTGCCACCAGGCTCGTCGCATCTCAGGGAGCCATCTACGCCGGTTCCGGTCCGAAGCAGAGGCCGAATCCAGCGGTTTCAGGGCCTGTCGAAGCTGTCGGCCGGGTGATCAGGCACCCGGGACATAGGTCGACCGACCCTAGACCGCCCTCCCGGTCTCAATAAGAATGGGTTTGCGGGCGATAACTAGCTGGTAAAGGGCCAATCCACCGGCGTGAGGCGAAGAGGAAACGACGTGTCCAGATCCGAACGAACACTCGTCTCCCCATCCGGATCCGACGGGGAGACCAACTTGGTGCCATCGTTCGGCGCGGGCTCAGCGGTCATGGATGAATCCACCTTCAATGGGGATACCCGGCCCGTGACGTGGGATAGTTTGGGGGAAGTGGGCGAATCTAACCCGGCTCCGACCCGACCAACCAAGACCCCGACTCGCTCTCGTCCGATCGCGGACTTTGGTTTCACCGGGACGTTCGTATCAGAGGACACCGTCCTAGCTGGCTCCCTCGAGGTCAAGAAGAACAAGGTGACCCTCTGGGCAAGCGGAACTCAATTGGCTTCCTGGAAGTCGTCCGATTGCAAGGTCCGGCGACTGGACGGAGATCGATTCTCGATCGAAGCCGACGATGAGATGATCACATTCACCGCCGACGATCCCGACGGGTTGATCGATGCGGTCAGCGCCTTTCTGTCCCCCCAAGCGGTGCTAGGGGAGACCTCAGTAGTCAGAGAGGCGGCTCCCGAACCTCGGACCTCTGGGATGAGCGAAAACCTCGAGACCGAGGTTGAGGCCAACAAGGAACCTGTTGCCAGAGTGACCGAGTCCCCGACCCCGAGGGAACCAGAACCCTCGAGAAAACCAGAACCCCCGACACAACCACAACTATCGGCGCCACCTATTCGTCGTCCCCGCATCAAGGCTTTCGAAGCCAAGTTGGTAGAGGCCGAGACCATCAAGGGGGGCACTGAGGGTGCCCACAGCAAGAGCAGCGGCCTCGCCGCTTACAACATCTCACCGGCGGCGCCGGCCAAGTCCGGTGCGGCCCCTGTGGTCGATTCGGAAACGGAACCGGTGACGATTGCCGATCGCATCACCGCCACCGCCAAGCGTCGGTATAAGTCGACCAAGGCACACCGATGGCTCAAGAGCGACATCGAAAACGTGGCCATCAAGACGGGAGTCGTCGCCTCGGCCGCGGGCATCATCACGCTGGCTGCCCTCGCCGTCTTCGTCCTGGTAGGTGGGTTCCGGGGAGAGCCCGAGTTTGTACCGGTACCGACAACCACCATTCCTCCCACCCCGACCACCACCGTGGTGGTCACCACTCTGCCTCCCCCGCCAACCACTCTGTTCGAGACCGACCCGGCCGAACTCACCGACCGCTGGAACGCCCTCGCCGAGCGAAGCCGCACCGAGTTGACGATGTTTACCGATCTGACGTCTCCTTTCCTGCTGAGCCTCACTCCTTACATGACGCTCGAGGGCTTCCTGGATCCAGCGGCGGGGTCCGTGGTCATCCGGAGCACCCCTACCGGTACGCCTGAGGGCGACGGGTTGATCCTCACATCGCTTGGTCTGATGATCGGGATGGCCGATCCGAGCCTGGACGGATCGGATCGGCGGCTGTTGCTGGAAACCCTCGGTCTGACCATCCAGGATCCTCAGCTCGGAGGACTTGACGGAACGGTCAACTACAACGGCCTGACCTATCACCTCATTTATCTGTCTGATCTGGGCGTCCTCGAATTCAGAATCACCCCCGAGGGTCAGGGTCCTTCGGAGACCACGACCTCGACCGCTCCCTGACGGTCAACCGAGCGCCTCGACAACAGGTTTCCAGGCGCCGACTCCCTCCGGCGAGGTGAGACCCACCGGGGAGACATACACGGCTCCGACCCCCGTTCCAGCCAACCGGCGCAAGCGTTCAACGTGGTCGCCGACGGTGCCGGCGTTGTGTTTGATTGCAAACGCGTTGGCCCCCAGTCTTCCCCGATTGGCTTCCACCAGGGCCGCCACCTCCTGTCGGTCGGCACCAAGCAACGGTGCGTCGAGTATCGACACCTCCAGTGAATCCGGGTCCCGATCGGCGTCCACGGCACTCTTCCTAAAGAGATCGACGTAGTGCTGAAGGTCCTTCACGCCTACGAGATTGAGACCATCGGCGTACCTGCCTGCCAGGGTGACGGTCCGGGTGCCACGCCCTCCAACAATGATCGGGATCTTTCCGACCGGTCGCGGATAACACACGGCGTCGACCACCGAATGGACCTTGCCTTGATATGTCGCCTTTCCCGGGCCCCACATCAATGGCAGGATCCTGAGAGCATCTTCCAACCGATCGAGGCGGCGACCCGGCGGTTCGAATTCGTAGCCATAGGCAACCTGTTCGGATTCGAACCATCCGGCGCCCAATCCAGCGAACGTACGACCGCCCGAGAGGACGTCGATGGTCGCCAGCATCTTGGCGAGCAAAGCCGGGTTGCGAAGGCTGACGGCGGTGACCAGGGTCCCCAGGCGCAGGGTGGTGGTGCGACCTGCCAGGAAGGCCAGGGTGCTGTATGCCTCCGGGAAGTCCTCCCACTCCCGCCCCACCTGAGGGATCTGAACCAGATGATCCATGAGGGAGATCCCGTCGAAGCCTGCTTCCTCGGCTGCCTCGGCCATCGACAACAGGCGAATTCCCAGATTGCCCTCGCCGTTAACGGGCGGGGGGCCCGGTGCCCTTCCGCTCTTAACGGGCGGGGGGCCCGGTGCCCTTCCGCTCTTAACGGGCGGGGGGCCCGGTGCCCTTCCGCCGTTGAAACGAGACAGATGAAGAAAGAAACGGAGATTTCGGGGCCGGGCCTCGGAAAGCGGGTGCTGGTTTGACGCCGTCAGGGCGTGGGCAGGCTGTATCGACACGGTGTCTTCCGGAGTCCGCAGGTCCCACCCCTCCTCCTCGAGGTGAACTCTTATCTGGCGGAACCGTCGGATCTGCGAGGTGAGAACCGATGCCGGGACCGGGCGGGTCCGCTGCCGGTTGCGGTCACGGGCCAATTGCTCGGGCACATCGAATACGACCAGGATCGCCGGAAGCTTGATCTCCCTGGCAAAGACAAGGTGACGAAGCCTGCGGTCATCGTCGAAGCCAAGGGTGTCGACCACCGTCAGGAGACGGCGTCGCAGGCGAGCCTCCACCATCTGGTCGAGAATGGAAAAGGCGTCGGCGCTGGCATCCAGATCATGCTCACCGCTTCCCACGATCGCACGCAACCGGTCGGACGAGACGATCTCTTCGGGCCGGAAGTTGTCGCCGGCCCAGGTGCTCTTTCCCGAACCGGAAGGGCCGATCAGAACGACCAGGGCCGGATCCGGGATGGGTTCCACGGGGAAATCCTACGGAGTGGTGAGTGGGTGAGTCGAGAGGTACCGGGTCGGTCCAGACGGTTCGGCGGCCGGTGGGGTTCTCAGAACCTCAGATTCTCCAGGCGGACCAGTAGGCCTCGAGGCGAACGGCGAAGCGGTCGGGGGACTCGGCGTAGATGCGTCTCCCCATGACCAGCGCCGCTCCTTGCAGCTCGCGCCGTCTTTGTTGGGAGAGGGCGACTAGCAAGTTCCGCTCGTCGGGATCCGGCATCAGATCGGGGAGGGAGGCGACCAACCGGACCAGCTCCGATTGGTCGTGGTCATCACCGAGGACGTCCCCCAGATGAGACAACGACAGAGCGAGACCCCCGACGACCTCGGGCCACAGCGGCGACACGATCTCCATCTGATGGCGAAGATATTTCACCTGTTTGCGCCACGCGTGGAAATGCACAGAGGTCGGGGCCGAGATCGCCGACTTCATCTCTCTTTGTCCCCCCCGGTAGGTAGCGGCGATGCCGGGGCCAATGGATGCGAATTTGTTCGAGATGGCCCTCGGATTGCTCCGCCCTGCCGATAGTTGGGGATCTTCCAGGTCGATCGGCCAGGCGGCGTAACGAGATCGAGCCCGGTATAGAACTCCAACCACGTGCTGGAGAACCTCGTCGTCCTCGAGGACTGTGGCCGACATCCGTTGGTGACGACGATGGAGCCGATCCTCGAGGTCCCCGAAAACCCCGGAGGCAAGAAGGTGGCCATAGCGGCCGCGCACCCGTCCAACCGCATCGACCATCACTGCTCCGTCCCTCACACCGGAGACAAGCCGTGCCACGTCGCGGAGCACTGCATTTTCCGCTCTAAAGACCCGGTCGCCGATGGCCGGGCGAACCATCAGGAGCAGAGCCCTGATCCTCTTGCTCGCCTTGCGCATTTCATGGATGGCCACATCGCGCTTTGACCCTCCAGCACTCAACCCGGACAGGGCAATGTCGAACTGATAGAGCGAAAGCCTCCGCAGACCACCGGCCAGGGCCTCACCTGGATTCAGGTTGAAGTCGGGTATGGGAATGGCAGGAAGTGACGAATCGCCCACGTCCCCAGGGTAGGGCTGCTGGCAGATGCTGTAACCGGCATGACCCGTATTGTCAACGGGTGCGAATCAGCGCCGGCCTTATGCCCTTCAGACGAACCTCAGCGCTCGAAGTGCTAATCGCTCATCCTGGGGGACCGCTCTGGGCAAAGAAAGACGCCGGGCATTGGAGCATCGTGAAGGGCGAAATACTTCCTGACGAAGACCCACGAGAGGCTGCGGCCCGAGAGTTTCTGGAGGAAACCAGTTGGATTGCCCCGGACGGTGATTGGCTGGACCTCGGGAGCATTCGATTGAAATCAGGCAAGACCGTGTTGGGATGGGCGGTCGAAGCCGAACTCGAGGCGGCAGCCTTGAATCCGGGTCTGTTCTCGATGGTCTGGCGAGGACGACGTCAAGAGTTCCCCGAAATAGATCGGGTTGCCTGGTGCGATCCAGACGAAGCCCAACGCCTCCTCAACCCGGCTCAGGCCGAATTTGTCGACCGCTTGCTGCGAGTCCTTGACCGTTGACCTGCCACCGCTGGCTAGGGGCCCCCGGGACGCCGGACGGTGGCTGCCAGTTCGAGAAGGTCCCCGTCAAGAATCGGGGCCGGTTCGATGGCGCCAATCTCGAGAGATCCGGTCACTACCCCTTCATCGACGTCATAGGTGGCACCG
Organism: uncultured Acidimicrobiaceae bacterium; assembly: GCA_964586615.1. Classification (GTDB taxonomy): domain Bacteria; phylum Actinomycetota; class Acidimicrobiia; order Spongiisociales; family ZC4RG35; genus DATEEG01. The sequence goes on from CAZPIZ010000019.1 coordinate 9,668, forward strand.
AACCGGCCCAGCAATCGGACGATTCCCTCATTCTCGGGAAGGGCCTCGAAGACAAACCTCTCGATCCCGATCCACCTGCCTATTTCCGCCAGAAGCCGGACCAACAGCTTGCCGAGCCCGCGACCCTGCCAGTCGTCGACCACGGTGATTGCGATCTCGGCCCTCTCAGGCGATCCGGCAAGACGCACCAGACGGCCGACCGCCACAGGCTGACCGGCGACCATTGCTCCCCATGCCAGGTGGCTTTCATGGTCGATCTCGGTGAGATAGGCGAGCTGTGATCTCGACAAGTTCTCGATGGAAGACATGAAACGCAAACGGCGCGACGCCGGAGAGAGCATCGCCATGCCCTGTTCCAGAAGGGGTTTGTCATCGGGTCCCACCGGTCGGAAGGCGACCTCGGTCCCATCCGCCAGCACAGCAGTGACGGCGGCATCTGGCAGCCTCATTGCTGCTCCTTGTCTGCGCTTGCAACTGCAAGCATAATTGCAAGCAGGGAGTACTTCA
>CAZPIZ010000019.1:10274-17828 GCA_964586615.1 uncultured Acidimicrobiaceae bacterium
GCTTGATCGACGCGCCGGTCAGCAAGGCGACGATCAAACAGGTGCGAGGGCGAGGCGTTGTGCAGGAGGTTGGAGCCGTACTTGCAGCTGATCAGGTATACGTGATCGACTCGGAGATCGGCGGGGATCTGCTCGTAGCCCGGTGGCTTGTGGTGACCCTTCCACTCGACGCGGTGCGGAACTCTCCCGCGGAGGCCATCCGGTGAACGAAGGAAACGAAGCCCGTTGTCCCAAGCAGTCGCGAATTCGGGCTCGAAGCCACCATCCAGACGCGCCTCCACCAGCCGGTCGAGCTCTGAGGGACCGGCGTGAATCAGCCAATTCGGCCGGGTGGCCAATGCCCGATCAACGTCGGGAAACCCAAGCATTGCCAAGCCTGTGACGATTTCGGTGACCTCGGTGCGGAGGGCCGGCACGTCAACTGCTGAACAGCCGGGTGAACTGGAGTTGGGCGCCGATCAGGTCGGCCGGGAGATCGGTCTCGGCGTAGATAGGCAGATGGGTATAGACGTCGATGGCGGTGTTGGTGAGGCTCATCCACTCCACGACGGCATCCCCCCACCGCTCGTCGAGCAACGCCTGGCGCATGCTGGTGCGGCGTCCTTCATCCATGCGGCCGGGGTCGGTGCGGGCCACCACTTCAAAGGCAAGCACACGGTGGAGCACTTCTATGTCCGATGCCAGGTACACGGACGGAGGGTCGTTGTGGACCACGGCGTAGGCGACTGCATTGAGCACTAGTGCATTTATCCTTGGCGCCGATCTCGTTCGATCTCGTCGACGGTCCAAAAGCCGACCGCCGGTTCGTCGGTGGATGATGTGGCGTAATGGCTCAGTCGGCCACTGCCGCCCGGATCGAACATCTCGATCGCATCAAAAACACTCCGCCAACCCACAGAACGGAGCGCCTTGTCGCCTTCGCTCCCACTCTTGGGAAGGTTGGAGGTCACGATGAGGAGTCGTACCCCCATATCGATCTGACCCCGATCCCTCGCCGAGTCGAGAACGTGTGCCCGTCCGAGGGTCTTCCAAAGAGTATCCGTCCGCTGCAAGCCAGGCCGCACGGTCGTAAAGGCCCCGGAGACATCCACGTACCACTGGAGTCCGTCGACGTCGTCTGTCACCTCGAAGTTGAACTGGATACCGAGCTTGGCCATCGATGGCTGCTCTTTGACCATCTTGAAACCGGCCTTTTCCAAAACGGATCTGGCCAGATCCTGAGCCTTCTTTCCTTCCTGAGTAGCCCGAGCCTGGAAATGCTCGGCCCGTTGCAACTCGGGCATCTCGAGATCCAAGGCCTCTTGCACGGGGTCCGTCGAAGCCGGCTGCGGGCGGGGTATCGCGAGGGAGACCCGCTCCCGAGCGAGCTCGACGTAAGCCGGGTCGATGTCATACCCAACCGCCCTTCGACCCGCTCGTCGGGCGGCCACCAGGGTGGTGCCCGAACCCATGAACGGGTCGAGGACCAGATCGTCAACATATGTGTAGAGGTCGATCAGCTTCAGCGGAAGCTCAACCGGGAACGGGGCCGGATGTTTGACCCGGCGGGCGCTCTCCGCATCGATCTCCCATACGTCACGAGTGGTTTCGACGAACTCGTCGTTGGACAGCGTTGCTATGTACGGCAGACCTTCGGCCTTGCGTTCCTCCTGACTGCGGGCACGGTCGAAACGGCCTTTGGAGGCGACGATCACCCGCTCGGTGATATCTCGTAAGACGGGATTGGCGGGGCTTCGAAAGGAACCCCAAGCACACGAGCCGCTGGTCGATTTGCCCTTTTGCCAGATGATCTCACCGCGCAACAGAAGTCCCAGATCCTCGAGGATCCTCATGACATCCGACGACAGGCTGCGATAAGGCTTGCGACCAAGGTTGGCGACGTTGACGGCGATTCGACCACCGGGTTCGAGAACCCGGAGGCATTCCCTGAAAACATCATGGAGCAGCCTCAGGTACTCGCGATAACTCCCGGGAATCTCACCCACCGCGCCCGGGTTACGGGCTGCCTGAACCACCTCGTCCTCGTACTCCTTGCCAACGAAGTAGGGAGGTGAAGTAACGACCAGCGCCACCGACTTGTCCCCAAGCGATGCCAGAGATCTGGAGTCGCCCCGCTGCGGACCGAGACCGTCCGGTTCGGGCCTCGGACCAAGCTCTTCGTCATCGTCGAGAATCGGCGGCGTAAATCGAGCGTAGAAGGCCGAAGCGTCGTGGCTCTCGCGTCGCCCGGCGCCGAATGATGAGGTCTCGGTGCCGCGTTTGGCGGGCTCACGGGTGGACATGACCCAATCCTAAGAGGAAGGTGGGACCGATTCGGTCCCGGCGCGCCCGCTTTCGCGACCTGGAGGACGCGCTTTACGCGTCCTCCAGGTGATAAAACCGAGGGACAGTGGGTCAGGCCTCCAGGGCTAGCTCAAGGACCTGGTCGATCGAGTCAACCGTATGGAACCTCATCGCGGTGCGCACCGATTCGGGCACGTCATCGAGATCGGCCTCATTCCGCAGCGGGAGGATCACTTCGGTGAGCCCGGCGCGGTGCGCCGCCAGCACCTTCTGCTTGACCCCACCGATCGGCAGCACTTTGCCTTGCAGCGTCACCTCGCCAGTCATTCCGACGTTCGACTTGACCTTGCGTCCTGTCAGCAACGAGGCGATGGCGGTCACCATCGTTACTCCTGCCGATGGCCCGTCCTTGGGAACCGCTCCGGCCGGAACATGGAGGTGGAAGCGCCTCTTGAGCGACTCGGGAAGGATCTTCAGGTCGGAGCTGTGCGACTCGACGTAGGAGAGAGCAATCCGCCCAGACTCCTTCATCACGTCACCAAGCTGCCCGGTCAGGATCAACCCGGCTTCTCCATCCATGGCGGTGGCCTCGATGAAGAGGACATCGCCGCCGCCGCCCGTGACCGCCAGACCGGTGGCCACTCCGGGAACGTCGGTCCGGTCCTTGGCCTCGTCGTGCCATACCCTGGGCTTGCCCAGATATTCGGCGACGTCGTCAGCTTCGACCTTCACGGGGGTCCCATGTCCCGGGTCCCAAGTCCCAAGCTCGTCGCCTTGAGGCTTGACGCTTGAGGATTGAGGATTGAGGCCCTTGGCGACTCTCGTTGCCACCTTTCGGGCCAGCTTGCCCAATTCGCGTTCCAGCGACCTCACTCCGGCTTCCCGCGTGTAGCGATCGACGACGGCAGCCAGAGCGGCCTCGGTCACCTCGATCTCTTCCGGTTCCAGACCGGCGTGGCGAATCTGGCGGGGCAGCAGGTGGTCCCGGGCGATGGCGACCTTTTCGTCATCGGTATATCCGTCAAGACGAATCACCTCGGTCCGGTCGAGCAACGGAGCAGGGATGGTCTCCATAACGTTGGCCGTGGCGATGAACAGCACATCAGAAAGGTCGAGATCGACCTCCAGGTAATGATCACGGAAGGTGTGGTTCTGGGCAGGGTCAAGCACCTCGAGCAGAGCCGAGGATGGATCACCCCGCCAGTCGTTGCCGACCTTGTCCATCTCGTCGAGAAGGAAGACCGGGTTCATGGTTCCGCCTTCGATGAGCGCCCGGGCGATACGACCAGGGCGCGCCCCGACATAGGTGCGGCGGTGACCCCGAACCTCGGCTTCGTCCCGAATGCCGCCCAGGGCGACACGTACGAACTTGCGGCCGAGAGCCTTGGCCACCGACTCGCCCAGCGAGGTCTTCCCAACTCCCGGCGGACCGACGAGGAGGAGGATCGCTCCAGATTGGCGGCTGGCGGGTTCGTTCAGTCCGCGTTCCTGACGAAGCTTGCGAACCGCCAGATACTCGACGATGCGTTCCTTGACGTCCTCAAGTCCGGTGTGGTCAGCATCAAGCACGGTCCAGGCTTCGTTGAGGTCAAGGCGATCGTCTGAGCGATTGCCCCAGGGAAGGTCGAACATCGTGTCAAGCCAGGTCCTGATCCACGAATGTTCGGGTGACTGTTCCGCCATCCGCTCGAGCCGATCGATCTCGCGCTCGACGGTTTCCTTGACCTTGGCCGGCATATCGGTCTCGGCCAACCTCGTGCGGTATTCCTCAGCTGCGCCTTGCTCCTCACCGAGCTCCTTCTTGATGGCTTCCATCTGCTGGCGCAGGAGGTACTCTCGCTGGCCCTTGTCGATGCGCTCGGCGGCGTCCTCCCGGACCCGGCGTCGAAGCTCGAGATCGCCCAGGACTTCTCGCATCCAGGTAAGAAGCTTTCCAAGGCGCTCGCGGACATCGAGCGTCTCCAGAATCTCGACCTTCTGCTCGAGGGAGAGATCGGGCGAATACACCGCAAGATCTGCGAGTTGTGAAGGGTTTTCGATACCGAGCACCCGCTCAGCCACCTGGCCGATGCCGCGGTGGTCGAGGACCTCGGTGACTACGGCCCGATACTCGGCGACCAGGGAATCGAGCCCTTCATCGTGGACGTCGGCCTCGGGGTAGGACTCGTACTCGACCCACAGAGCTCCGGCGGTATCGGTAGAACCGCTGCCAACCCTGGCGCGAGCCACACCCGAGACCACCACGTTGCCGTCATCGTCGGCTTGCTGGATCTCGGCGATGGTGCCGACCGAGGCGTACTTGCCCTGAACCCGGGGAACCAGAATCAAACGGTTCTCGGCCTGCCCAGCCGCCGCCAGGGCAATCTTTCCCTCGGCGGTCTCGATGCGAAGGGTCACGACCATGTGGGGAAAGACCACCCCGTTGCGCAGGGGCAGAACAGGGAGGGTGTCGAGGTCGGTGGTTGTGATTTGATCTGAGCGTTCGGTGTCGTTCACAAATACTCCAGTGGTGAGTTATGGGTACAAAACCCCTAGCTCTAAAGGCATATTCCGCGTTCGGAGGAATATGACACTAGCGCACTCAGGTTGTAACATAACTATGCACTCAACTTCGAACATCGAACCTCAAACTTCGAACTGGAGGAATCCATGGCCCGCGCCGTAGGAATCGACCTTGGCACCACCAACAGTGTCATCGCCACCCTCGAAGGGGGCGAGCCCACAATCATTCCCAACGCCGAAGGAGCCCGCACGACTCCTTCGGTGGTCGCGTTCAAGGATGGCGAGGTGCTGGTTGGCGAAGTCGCCAAACGCCAGGCCATCACCAACCCGGACCGCACTATCCGTTCGGTCAAGCGCCACATCGGTACCGATTGGACCGTCGACGTAGATGGCAAAAAGTACACACCTCAGGAGATCTCCGCTCGCATCCTGATGAAGCTGAAGCGAGACGCCGAGGCCTTTCTTGGCGACACCATCACCGATGCGGTTGTCACTGTCCCGGCCTATTTCAACGATGCCCAGCGCACGGCCACCAAGGAAGCCGGCCAGATCGCCGGCCTCAACGTTCTTCGGATCATCAACGAGCCCACCGCGGCAGCCCTGGCCTACGGACTCGACAAGGAACACACCGACAAGACGATCCTGGTGTTCGACCTCGGCGGGGGGACGTTCGATGTCTCCGTCCTCGAGATCGGCGAGGGGGTCTTTGAGGTCAAAGCGACTTCTGGTGACACCAACCTCGGTGGTGACGACTGGGATCAGGCCGTCGTCGATTGGCTGGTGACCGGTTTCAAGAACGACCATGGTGTCGACCTCGCCAAGGACCGCATGGCCGCCCAGCGCCTCAAGGAAGCTGCCGAGAAGGCCAAGATCGAGCTCTCCCAGGTGGTGGAGACAGACATCAACCTTCCGTTCATCACAGCCACCGCCGAAGGCCCACTCCATCTTCAGCGCAAGCTGGCCCGATCGGAGTTCCAGAAGCTGACCGAGCATCTGCTCGAACGGGTCAAGGGGCCATTCCACCAGGCCATAAAGGATGCCGGAATCGGCGTCGAACGTCTCCACCACATCGTGCTGGTAGGTGGATCGACCCGGATGCCGGCCGTTCAGGAACTGGTCAAGAGCCTTACCGGCAAAGACCCCCACAAAGGTGTCAACCCCGACGAGGTGGTGGCGGCAGGTGCTGCAATCCAGGCCGGCGTATTGAAGGGCGACGTCAAGGACATCCTGTTGCTGGACGTCACTCCGCTGACTCTGGGAATCGAGACCAAGGGCTCTGTCATGACCCGGATGATCGAACGAAACACAACGATCCCGACCCGTCGGACCGAAACCTTCACCACGGCCGAAGACAGTCAGCCCGAGGTGGAGATCCATGTCCTTCAAGGTGAGCGGACCATGGCATCCGACAACAAGAGCCTCGGGAAGTTCCGCCTCACCGGGATCCCGCCGGCCCCGATGGGCCTGCCCCAGATTCAGGTCACGTTCGACATTGACGCCAACGGCATTGTCAACGTTTCCGCCAAGGATATGGCGACCGGCAAGGAACAGGCCATGACCATCACCGGTGGCACCGCCCTTGCCAGAGACGACATCGACAAAATGATCAAGGACGCCGAGTCCTACGCCGAGGAGGACCGTCGCCGGCGTGAGCAGGTCGAGACCCGCAATCAGGCCGACCAACTAGTCCATCAGACCGAGAAGGTTCTGATGGAGCAGGGCGACAAGCTGGCCGACGACGAGAAGGCCAAGATCGATTCGGCTCTTGGCGATCTGAAGGCGGCCATAGAGGACACCTCAGCCGACACTTCCAGCCTCCGATCGAAAATCGATTCTCTGGTATCGGTGAGCCAGAGCGCCTTCAGCCGGATGTATGAGGAGTCGAGCCAGCAGCAGGCCGCTCCCGGTGGTGCAACCGGTGGAGGTTCCGACGACGATGTAGTGGAGGCCGAGATCGTTGATGGGGGTGATCAGGCGTGAGCCTCGTCCCGGTGGTGAGTGGTGGGTGAGTGGTGAATAAGGACACCGAGTTCCCCCATATCGAAATTGTCGAGGCCGAGATGGTCGACGACGAGCCGGCCACAGAAACGCTTACGGCGGAGAGCCTGGGACTCGATCTACCCGAGGACCCGGGCGAGGCGCTTATGGTCGTACTCGAGGCGCTGGCCCAGGCCAGGGAGGATGCCGACGGGTATCTGGACGACCTCCGGCGGGTCGCGGCGGATTTCGAGAACTACCGCAAGCGGACCCAGCGGGAGATGGCCGCCATGGTCGAACGCGCCTCCGAGCGCGTGGTCAGACAACTACTGCCGGTCCTGGACAGCTTTGACGCGGCCCTGGCGGTGGAGCCACAGACCGAAACCGAGGAGAAGCTCCTGGCCGGGATCCGCAACACCTATGACCTGTTGGCTGATGTCCTGGCCAAGGAAGGTCTGGAGCCGATCAAGACCTGGGATGAACCATTCGACCCGACCGTTCACGAGGCAGTGCTCACCACAGGAGAGGGAAGCGGGACCCTCAAGGTCGCTCAGGAACTTCGGCGCGGATACAAGCTGCGGGGCAAGGTGCTGCGAGCCGCGCTGGTGGCAGTGGCACCGGAACAAACCAGGACCGAATGAACCGAGACTGGATCGATAAGGACTTCTATCAGGTACTCGGCGTGGGCAAGGAAGCCTCGCCCGACGAGATCAAGCGCGCCTATCGCAAGCTCGCCCGGAGATATCACCCCGACGCCAATAGCGGTGACCCGGCGGCCGAAGAGCGCTTCAA